>JBAXMT010000097.1:0-8110 GCA_037134135.1 Methylococcaceae bacterium
ACACCGATAATGACTTGCACAGACAACGGTAATTTAGTTTTTAGCATGAATGATTTTGAAATAATAAAAGTGTGTGGCGGATTATCGCAACAATGGGCTTAACACATTGATAATTGTTTGTTGAACATCGGCGAGTGGCTGATTGGCTTTGATGAGTTTAATGCGTTGTGGATTGATTTCAGCTTGCAATAAATAGGCACGACGGACATCTTCAAAAAACTGCACCGTTTCGGACTCAAAGCGATCAAATGCGCCCCGTTTTCCAGCGCGTTCCATTCCGATTTTCACGGGCGCATCGAGCAACAACGTTAAATCAGGACGCAAACTGCCTTGCACCAAATTTTCTAGCCATTCGATATGGCTGACTTTGACATTTCGCCCACCGCCTTGATAAGCGTAAGTTGCATCGGTAAAACGGTCGCAAATTACCCAATCACCACGCGCTAAGGCAGGTTCGATAACGTGTTTAATGTGTTGCGCTCTGGCAGCGAACATCAACAATAATTCGGCTTCATCGGCAATCGCCTCGGTTTTTTTGTCGAGTAATAAGGTGCGTAATTTTTCGGCTAACGGTGAGCCACCAGGTTCACGGGTGACAACAAATGGGATATTTCGTGCTTGCAAATAGCTTTCGACAAACGCCACATTAGTCGTTTTGCCTACGCCTTCGCCGCCTTCAAACGTGATAAATTTACCTCTGCTCATTTCGTTTCCAACATCGAAATTATTTTGTTTAAATTTTCAATTTCATGCTGTTGCATTGCAATTTCTTTATCTTTTATTTCAAGCATGAGATGGGCTTTTTCGAGGTCTGCTTTTGAATTTTGAATAACGCCAACATTGTAAGTGTGATGTTCACCACCTGTTAAAAACACTACATTCCATTCACCAAAACTCACCAATTCCATAAAGTCAGCATCTAACGCATCGGCAATTTGTTGAATTCTCAACGAGGCAACATCCGTTTCACCACGTTCAATGTTAGCGTAGCCGTTAATGGATAAACCAAGTTTTTCTGCCATTTGTTCTTGTGATAATTCTTTCGCTTGTCGCATGAATTTAATTTTGTCGCACATTCTCATAAATACCCACTCAGACTATGTAAATCAACAGTTTTGCTTGATTGTAGCAGGTTAGCGGCGAATTTATAATCTGACCTCAAACGAATTTTAAATTTTTAAGGCAAAAATTATTTATGACAAACGAAAAACATTTTACAGACGATTTAATTGATGCGATTGGTAAAGACGATAGTTTGAGCGATGATGCTAAAACCACTGTAATGAAAAATATCCAAAAATTGAGAAATACAAAAGTAAATATCCTCATCACAGGTGCGACAGGTTGTGGTAAATCATCGACCATTAACGCGCTTTTCGGTTCAGAAAGAGCAAAAGTTGGACAAGGTGCTGATCCTGAAACAATGGATATTCAAAAATATGAATACAGCAACATCATTTTATGGGATTCACCAGGTCTGGGCGATGGTAAAGAGGCTGACTTGAGACACGCTAAAAATATCACCGCAAAACTTTACGAACAAGATCAACGTGGCAATATGCTGATTGACCTGGTTTTAGTAATCATTGAAGGTGCTGGTCGAGATTTAGGTACATCATTTCAATTGATTAACGAAGTTATCATTCCCAATTTAGGTGACGATAGAAAACGTTTGTTAGTAGCAATAAATCAAGCAGATGTTGCTATGAAAGGACGTTATTGGAATCAGGAAGAAAATCGACCAGAACCAAAATTAGTAGAGTTTCTTGAAGAAAAAGTTAAATCAACCAGAAACAGAATTAAAGAAGCAACAGGCGTTGACGTTGAACCAATTTACTATTCTGCTGGTTACAAAGATGGTAACGAATCACAATATCCTTACAATTTATCAAAATTGATGTATTTGATTCTTCTGCATACTAAAACGGAAAAAAGAGCCGTTCTGGTTCAAGATATGAATAAAGACAGCCAAATGTGGAAAGATGACGATAAGCTGATGGATTATCGTAAAGGTATTTGGGAGGCAATCGCCGATTCAATTAGCTCTGTAGCAGGTGTGATAATTGATATTGCAGAAAACATCCCTGTCGTTGGTTCAATTGTTAAGGCGGGCAAGGCTTTGTGTAAATTTTTGGGATTCTAACCGCCAATGAAAAATTACCGACACAACGATATTCAATCACACATAAGTCGCAATGGTTTATTAGTTCCATTGGATATTTTATTAGTTGGTGCGACAGGAACAGGCAAAAGTTCAACGTTGAATGCGTTGTTTAATTCGACAGTTGCGAAAGTTGGTGAAGGTGTTGACCCAGAAACGCAAAACATTTCAGCTCATAAACTGCACGATTATTTGCGTTTTCACGATTCAGCGGGTTTAGGTGATGGTAAAGAAAATGACTTAAATCATTCGAAAAATATCACTTCGGAATTGTTAATAACTTGTGGCGAAAATGATGATAATGGCTTTATTGATTTGGTTATGGTGTTGCTCGATGGTAGTTCTAGGGATTTAGGGACGACGTTTCAGTTACTTGAATCTGTGGTGTTAAAGTCAATTGAACCAAAACGGGTTATTGTCGCTGTCAATCAAGCGGATATGGCAATGAAAGGACGTTATTGGAATTCACCACGAAACAAACCAGAGCCAACTTTGATTGCGTTTTTAGAAGAACAATCTTTATCTGTAAAACAGCGTATTAACGACTCGACAGGATTAAGCATTAACAAACCTGTTTATTACAGTGCGAAACATAACTACAACATTGATGGTTTGTTGAATCACGTTATTGACCACTTTCCAACTAATCGCAGGATTTTAAAGTAATGAACAACTGCACCAAAGGTTCTCAAATTTTCATCTGCAAAAAATGTGGTCATAGATTTGAACGCGCTTTGCCATTTGGATTATTTTGCCCCAAATGTAAATCGTTGAATGTTGAAAAAGACCATTTTACCGTGAGATAAAAAAACAAAACGCGACCCTAAAAAGTCGCATTTTTTTATTGCGAATTTACACAAAACGAATTTCAACGCGCTTGCCTAATGCCTTTGCGTATTTTCTAAGCGTTGCAAGGCTTGGTGAATGCTTGCCAGAAATCAAACTTTTCTCTAATCGCGCAATGGCGGGGGCTTTTGTTTTCATACGTTTTGCAACTTCATCTTGCGTCAAACCCGCTTCACTTCGCGCTTTTAGCACTTGGTCAAGCAGTAAAAATTCTTCGCTGTTATTAAGCGCGTCGTATTCGGTTTTAACAAGTGAATTTGATAAGGCTTTTGCTTTTAATTCTTCATGGGTTAGCATTTTTAATTTCTCGCATTCGAGTTTGTGCAATTTTCAATTCTTTAAGCGGCGTTTTTTGGGACTTTTTGATAAAACTGTGCAACATGACAATGCGCCTGCCAATTCGGGTGCAATAAAACACTCGCGCAATGCCTTCAGTGCTTTTAAGGCGCAATTCAAATAAACCACCGCCCATTGCTTGCGTATGTGGTTCACCTAAATTTGCCCCGTAATGCTCCATGCGATCTGAAAGCGTAAAGTATTTTGCAAGCAAACCCTCTGGAAAATTCAAAATGTCAGCTTGCAAGTCGTCGCTGTAATAATCAATGATGTAATTCATGTTCGGCATTGTAACGCATTTGTTCATTTTTAAAGGAAGCGTATTCCGTGACAAAAAAGCCCTTGTTCGTTTGAATGCGTAGTTTGGGCGTTAATAATCCCGTTCTTTCAACTCGCAATAAAGTCTTTCAACTTCTGTTCTCGCCCACGGTGTTTTGCGTAAAAATGTCAAACTCGATTTGATGCTGGGATCATTATAAAAGCAGCGAATCTCTACCAATTTACTCAATTCTCGCCAGCCATAATAATCAACCAACTTATTGAGTATAGTTTCTAAAGTTACGCCGTTTAAATGCTGATGATGTTTTTTATCGGTCATTGAACTGCCTCGTTTTTATGACGTTGATACGTTTGGACAGCGGCATTATGCGCCTCTAAATTTCCCGAAAAAACATGAGTACCATCACCTTTCGCCACAAAAAATAAAGTATCACTCGCATCTGGATGCAATGCGGCATGAATAGCTTCACGTCCCGCCATTGCAATCGGCGTAGGCGGCAAGCCTTTGAAAGTATAAGTGTTATAAGGTGTAAATAGCATCAAATCTGCGGCTTTGATGTTTCCTTGATACGCATCGCCCATTCCATAAATGACCGTTGGATCCGTTTGTAACATCATGTCTTGTTGTAATCTTCGACTGAACACCCCAGAAATTTGTGGACGTTCAAAAGGCGCAGCCGTTTCTTTTTCGATAATCGAAGCCAAAATTAACGCTTGATATGGCGTTGTGAGGAATAAATCTTTTGCTTTATTTTGCCATTCATCAGCCAAAACCAGCTGCATTTTGCTGTAAGCGCGTTTTAAAATCGCTACGTCTGTTGTATGTTTTTCAAAAAAATAAGTGTCTGGAAAAAATAAACCTTCGGGGTGATTTTGTGAAATGCCTAATTTTGTAGGAATCGCCTCAAATGGCACAGATTGCAATGTGTGTTCAATATAAGGATTCACGTCTAATTCATGACGAACTTGTTTGAAATTCCAACCTTCAGGAAACGTAATAGCGTGCTGCTTGACTTTACCTTGGACAAATAAAGCTAAAATTTCAGGCGCGGTGATATTGACAGGAAGTTCATATTCACCCGATTTAATTTTTTTGTTTTCGTCATTTCGTTTTGCTAACTTTTTGAACCAAAACGGTTTAATTTTGACATTCTGAGAAACCAATTTATCCGTGATTTGTTTAAGGTTTTCACCTTTTTCAATATCAATTGTCACAGGTTTTTCAAAAACAGTTGGATTGCTTATGGCACTTTCATAATCCATCCAAATCCAGCCGCCAACATAACTCAGCCCAATCAATACATAACCTGCGATTTTATTTAATTGCATAAGACACCTGTTTTTGTTTTGCGCTTTCAAGAGCGAATTGTAATTTTTTGGTTATTTCGCCAACGGCATAATGCTTATTTTCTAATTCACGAATTCCCCAAATTCCAATCACCGAATTACAAACAAAAATTTCATCGGCTTGGCGCAAATCGTCGATAAAAAAATCGTGTTCAATCACAGGCATTTGTTCAAAAATCCATGCACGAATAATCCCTGAAATACCGCAGTTTTTCAAAGAAGCGGTGAATAACTCCCCATTTTTTGCATAAAAAAGATTGGTCATTGTGCCTTCGATTACACGCTCGTTAAAATCAAGCATGATGCCTTCTTGAATCGCAATATCGTTCCATTCAGCACGCGCTAAAACTTGTTCTAATCGATTTAAGTGTTTCATGCCTGCGAGCGTTGGATTTAAACCTAATCGTGTTTTACAAATTCGCGCCACAACGCCATCGACGTAATAACTTTGTGGATAATCGGGAAATGGATGCAAACTCAGAATTCGCGTCGGTTGAATCATGTCGGGTTGACGATAACCACGTCCGCCTGAACCGCGCGTAATGATGATTTTTAAAACGGCATTGCCTGCATTTTGGCAAAGTTCGGAAATTTCAGAACGCAATAAATCAAAATCCAGTTTCGGTAACAAAAGCCGTTGTGAATCTTTGCTTAAACGTTGGAGATGTTGCTCAAGAAAAATCGGCGTATTTTGACGGACTTCGATGGTTTCAAAAAGTCCGTCGCCATATTGAAAACCACGATCCATGATGGCAATAGTTTTAAACTGTTCACCATTGACGAGCATTTTCACTTGCGTGGTTTGAATGAGATTTTATTGGTAACGTTTAAAAATCAACGTTCCGTTTGTGCCGCCAAATCCAAAGGAATTCGACATTGCCACGTCGATTTTCATATCACGCGCCGTATTCGGCACATAATCTAAATCACATTCGGGGTCTTGGTTTTCTAAGTTTATAGTGGGTGGCGCAATTTGATTTTGAATACTCAACGCCGTTAAAACGGCTTCAATACCGCCCGCCGCCCCTAACATGTGACCAATCATGGATTTAGTTGAACTCACCGCGACTTTATAAGCGTGTTCACCTAAAGCGGCTTTCATTGCTTGGGTTTCACCCAAATCACCCGCTGGCGTTGACGTGCCGTGTGCGTTGATATAATCCACGTCAAAAACATTTAAACCTGCATCGCGCAAGGCATTACGCATACAACGTGCCGCGCCTTCGCCACCTTCTGACGGTGTCGTAATGTGATAAGCGTCGCCACTCATGCCGTAACCCACCAATTCGGCGTAAATTTTTGCGCCGCGTGCTTTGGCGTGTTCGAGTTCTTCCAAAACGACTACGCCTGCGCCGTCGCTTAACACAAAACCATCGCGGTCTTTATCCCACGGACGACTGGCTTGTTGTGGCGCATCGTTGCGACGTGAAAGAGCTTTTGCTGAAGCAAAACCACCCATTGCGGTCGGTGACGTGGTACAACGTTCTGCTCCACCTGCAATCATCACATCGGCATCGCCATATTTAATCAAACGCGCCGCGTCGCCAATGTTATGCGTTCCCGTTGCACAGGCCGTAACAATTGCAAAGTTTGGGCCTTTCAAACCATATTTAATCGACAAATTACCCGAAATCATATTGATGATATTGCCAGGAACGAAAAAGGGTGAAATACGACGCGAACCGCTTTTTTCATACGTCGCATGACAATCTTCAATGCCTGTAATGCCGCCAATGCCTGAACCAATCGCTACGCCAATTCGTTCGGCATTTTCTTCCGTGACGACTAAACCCGAATCTTCAAATGCCTGACAACCTGCGGCGATACCGTAATGCACAAAGCCGTCCATGCGTTTTGCGTCTTTTTCGGCGATGTATTGGCTAATGTCAAAATTGCGAATTACGCCACCAAACGTGGTCGCAAATTGGGAAATATCAAAAGAATCAATTGCGCTAATGCCACTTTTGCCGCTGATAATTCCAGACCAAGTGTCTGCAACCGTATTTGCTAAAGGCGTAACCGCGCCTAATCCTGTGATGACGACTCGACGTTTCAATGTTGTGTACCGTAGAAAAATAAAGAGGAAAAAGAATGGGGAATTCGATGCGTGTCGTGGATGAACGAGCGTTCATCCACACACACTTTAAAATTAAGCGTGAGAAGTAACGTAATCAATCGCTTGTTGAACGGTGGTGATTTTTTCGGCTTCTTCGTCTGGAATTTCGCATTCAAATTCTTCTTCTAAAGCCATAACGAGTTCAACGGTGTCAAGTGAATCAGCACCTAAATCATCAACAAATGATGCGTCATTAGCGATTTCATCTTTAACACCTAATTGCTCAGAAACAATTTTTTTAACTCGTTCTTCAATGTTACTCATAATTTATTCCTCTAACAAAACAAGCGATTCAAATGACGCTTATCTTGGATATTGTTATTGTTTTTACTAAAAAATGCCGCCATCGATTGGCTGACAACGTGGCAAATTATACGGCATTATGCCGCAAAGTCACATATTTACGGCATGAACATCCCGCCATTCACATGAAGCGTTTCGCCTGTAATGTAAGCTGCGCCGTCAGATGCCAAAAAGCTCACGGCATGGGCAATTTCTTTCGCATCGCCTAAACGCGCCAATGGAATCGCGCTTAATAAATGGTTTTTGATGTCGTCGCTGAGTTCTTTGGTCATGTCGGTATCGATGAAACCAGGTGCAACCGTATTCACAGTGATATTGCGTGAACCAACTTCTTTCGCCATTGATTTTGTAAAACCAATCATGCCCGCTTTTGCTGCCGCATAATTCGCTTGTCCCGCATTGCCAGTTGAACCGACAACTGACGAAATGTTAATAATTCGCCCAGTTTTAGCTTTCATCATGCCACGCAAAACCGCTTTGCTCATGCGGAAAACCGACGTTAAATTGGTCGAGATAATATCGTCCCATTCGTCATCTTTCATTCGCATCAATAAATTATCACGCGTAATTCCTGCGTTATTGACTAAAACGTGTGGCGTGCCGAATTCATCTGAAATCGCTTTCATCACGCTTTCAATCGATTCAGAATTGGAAACATCGAGCGTTAAACCTTTGCCGTTTTCGCCCAAATATTCCGAAATTGCTGCCGCGCCACTTTCAGA
>JBAXMT010000098.1:0-8107 GCA_037134135.1 Methylococcaceae bacterium
GGAATCATTTCAGGATTTGGATAATTGGCTAACGCATAATCTATGCTACTTTCGCGCAGTAAATGCAGCATCGGATAAGGTGAGCGATTTGTGTAATTCGCCGCATCGTTTTCATCCGCACCTTCAAAACAATACTTCGGGTGAAAACTCGCAAATTGATAAATGCCTTCGTAATCTTGTGCTTCTAATAAGTCTTGCGCGACCTCGATAAAATCCAAATATTCATCAAAATCAGCCAACGCATTTGCATAAATCACTAACGTAGTTTCGATGCTTTCGTCTTTGTCTAAACGTTCACATTCAGCAACCAAGTTTTCTAAACAGGTTTCGATGTCTGTCGAGGTTTCAATTGCAAAATGGATGCTGCCATTGTCAAAAACCCGTTTTGCAAAGGGGCAAATGTTGTGGGCAATGACAACGGTTTCGAGCCATTTTTTAGTTTCTAAAATAGGCTTCATAACAAACGCTCACCTCGCGCTAATTTTGGTAATGCGCCTTCTAAACCCATCGCGCCACGCATCACTTTATTTTTTAACGGTTTGATACGTTCTGCCAACCCTAAAACCGTGTTGCGTAAAAACTTCAGTGGTAAAATATCGTTACTAAAGGCTTGATAAAACACATCCATCACCGTCATCATTTTTAAATTTTCGGTGCGACGCATTTTTTCGTAACGCTTTAAAACGCTCACATCTGAAATGCTACGACCTTGTTGAGTAGCTTCCAAAATCACTTCTGCTAACGCTGCCGCATCAAGTAATCCGATATTTACGCCCTGCCCTGCTAATGGATTTATTGTGTGCGCCGCATCGCCAACTAACGCCACGCCATGTTTTACATAATTTTGTGCATGGCGGCGCGTTAAAGGAAAACTTGTCACTGCAATAACGCGCATGACTTCGCCCAATTCTTCGGGAAAAGTTGCGGTTAATTCTTGTTTTAAATCGTCTAGCGGCAAGGCTTGTAGACGTTTCACTTCATCGGGCGAGTTGTACCAAACGATTGAACCGAAATTTCCTGTTAAAGGCAAAAATGCTTGCGGCCCGCTGGCGACAAAACGTTGCCAAGTAATATCTTGTTGTTCGTAAGCCGTTTCGATATAAATCACCAGCGCGTGTTGTTGATAATCCCAACTTGTGACACCTAAACCCACGTTTTGACGTACTTTCGATTGTGCGCCATCAGCGGCAACCAATAATTTTGTGGTCAAAATTCGTCCATTATTTAAAATCACAACACTGTCATCGTGATTTGAATAATTCAGCGTGTCGATGCGTGTAGGACAAATCAATTCGATATTTTCAAACGTTTGTAACCGTTCTAATAATGCCAACTGCGTCACACGATTTTCAACAATATAACCCAATTCACTATGCCCAATATCATCACTGCAAAATTCGGTATCGCCCACGGTTTCCCATACACGCATTCGTTTAAATGGACACAAACGACGATTTTGAATGCCTTGCCACGCGCCAACCATTTCTAAAATTGTTTTCGATGCAATACTTAACGCCGACACACGCAAATCGTGGGGTTGTTCAGGTGAAAATTCTTGTGGGAATTCATTTTCGATAACAGCAATTTTTAAATTACTACCACCTAAACTGCACGCTACTGCCGCCCCCACCATACCGCCGCCTACAATGACGACATCAAATTGTTCTTTCATTTTAATTCTCTAACTGTCATAAATAATAATTGTAGACGACGAAAAAACCGACTTTTTAACGTTTATCCAACAACGCCGCTTCTGGATCGTCTTCGTACATTGTTGGCAACGAATGTGCGATGCCTTTGTGGCAATCAATACAGGTTTTGTTTTCGTCAAAGCCTTTGATGTGCTGTTTCACCGACCGACGACGCTGTTCTAAAAAGTCCATCGCATCTTCATCGTGACAATTTCGACATTCACGCGAATCCGTTTCTTTCATTTTGTCCCAAACGTGATGCGCCAATTCCAAGCGTTTCGCTTCAAATTTTTCAGGCGTATCAATCGTGCCTAAAATTTTATGAAAAATCTCGTTGCTCGCTTGCACTTTGCGAATCATTTTGTGCGTCCAATCTTTCGGAACGTGACAATCAGGACACGTCGCCCGCACGCCGCTACGGTTGCTGTAATGAATTGTGTTTTGATATTCCTTATACACATTCTCTTGCATCTCATGACATGAAATACAAAACGATTCTTTGTTAGTCGCTTCTAACGCGGTATTAAATCCTCCCCAGAAAATTACGCCACCCAGAAAACCAACAACTAAAATTGTTCCAGCAGCCCAACGCGCCGAAGGTTTTTTCAGCCACGCCCACAAATTTTTAAAAATTGTCATGACTTACTCCTCCCCTTTGAAATCATTTTCCATAAACGGTTTGCTATCGACTTGTGGAACGTGACATTGCACGCAGAAATAACGACGCGCTGAAATTTTGGTCGTCGGTGAACCGTCTCGGTCTTTGTAATGCGATTTGCCGACAGGCGTAGCGTTACTGGTTTTGGAGTCTTCCGAACTGTGACACGTTAGGCATTTGTTGGACTTTTGGTTAATCACATAACCTTTCGTACTGTGAGGAATAATCGGCGGTTGTTGGGGATAATTACGCGGTTGCGGCTCAGAATCTTTCCATTTTTTAATTTCTGGTTGTGGCGACATCTTTTCTAAAATCGACGCGCCATTTAACGTGCGTTTCACATCTAAATCATCGGCATAATTCAACATCGGCAAACTCAAAAGAAGTAACGCAAGTAGACTTTTTTTCATAACGCTCTCCTAAGCTCGCTCAATTTTCACGGCGCATTTTTTATAATCGGTTTCTTTTGAAATTGGACACGTCGCGTCCAAAGTCAACTTATTTACCAGGCGTTTTGAATCAAACCACGGAATAAAAATCAACCCAACTGGTGGCAAATTTCGTCCACGAGTTTCGACTTGCGCGAGAATTTTACCGCGACGCGAACTAATCGCCGCCGTCATGCCACGACGCAAACCGCGTGCTTTGGCATCGTCTGGGTGCATGAAAACCAGCGCGTCAGGAAATGCTTTGTACAATTCTGGCACACGTTGCGTCATCGAACCTGAATGCCAATGTTCTAACACGCGCCCCGTCGTCAGCCACAAATCATATTCTTTATCAGGCACTTCAGGCGGTGCTTCATACGGCAAGGCAAAAATTACGGCTCGACCGTCGGGCTTACCGTAAAAACTCACGTCGCCTTTATTGACCGTTAAAGTCGGATGCGTGCTGGCGGCGTGAACATCGGTCGCATTATCGCTGTCCGACATTTTCACATACGGATCAGAACCTTCGCGGAATCGCCACAAGGTTTCTTTGCCATCGACAACCGGCCAGCGCAAACCGCGTGTTTGATGATACATGTCGAACGGAGCCAAATCGTGTCCGTGTCCCCGTCCAAATTTTGCATATTCTTCAAACAAACCTTTTTGCAAATAAAATCCAAAATCGTGGGCTTCGTCATTATCGAAACCTGGCGCGATTTCGCTTAACGGGAATTTATTTACTTCGCCGTTGGCAAATAACACGTCATAAAGCGTTTTATCTTTGTATTCAGGTTTTTTAGCGATTAAATCTGCTGTCCACACTTCGCTAATTTTGAAATGTTTGGAGAATTCGACCAATTGCCACAAATCCGATTTTGCGCCGACAGGCGGTTTCACTTGTTGTCGCCAAAATTGGGTGCGACGTTCGGCATTTCCATACGCGCCTTCTTTTTCCACCCACATCGCGGTCGGTAAAATCAAATCTGCCGCCATTGCCGTCACGGTCGGATACGGGTCAGAAACGATAATGAAATTTTCAGGATTGCGATAACCTGGCAGTGTTTCTTCGTTTAAATTCGCCGCCGCTTGCATATTGTTGTTGCACATCACCCAATACACATTGAGCTTGCCGTCTTTGAGCATTCGATTTTGTTGGACGGCGTGAAAACCAGGTTTGTCGGGAATCGTGCCTTCGGGGAGTTGCCAAATCTTTTCAGCAATATCACGATGCGCTTTGTTTGTGACCACCATATCGGCAGGCAAACGGTGGGAAAATACGCCGACTTCTCGCGCGGTGCCGCACGCCGACGGTTGCCCCGTGAGCGAAAACGGACTGTTGCCAGGTTCGGAAATTTTACCCGTCAATAAATGAATGTTGTAAATCAGATTATTCGCCCAAGTGCCGCGTGTGTGCTGATTAAATCCCATCGTCCAAAGCGAAACGATTTTACGTTTTGGATCAGCGTATAACGCCGCAAGAGCTTTTAAGTCTTCGACGGGAACGCCTGAAATTTCATGCGCTTTTTCGACGGTGTATTCGGCGACAAATTTTTTGTAGGTTTCAAAATCAATCGGCGTGGCATCATTAGCTTTGTCTGCATTTTTCGCGGCTTTTTCTAATTCATGCGTCGGACGCAAACCGTAACCAATATCGGTATTTCCTTGTTGAAAATTAACGTGTTTTGAAATGAAATCCTGATTCACGTTGCCACTTTGAATAATGTAATTCGCAATGTAATTCAGAATGGCTAAATCGCTTTGTGGTTTGAAAACCAACTTTTCATCCGCCAAATCAAAACAGCGATTTTCGTAAGTTGATAAAACAGCCACGCGCACATTTTCATTGCTCAAACGACGTTCAGTAATGCGCGACCACAAAATCGGGTGCATTTCTGCCATATTTGAACCCCACAAAACGAAAGCATCGGCGTGTTCAAAATCATCGTAACAGCCCATCGGTTCATCGATGCCAAACGTCCGCATCATGCCCGTTACCGCCGAAGCCATACAATGCCGCGCATTTGGGTCTAAATTATTGGTACGAAAACCCGCTTTCATGAGTTTCGACGCGGCGTAACCTTCCCAAATCGTAGATTGTCCTGAGCCGAACATTCCAACTGAACTCGCGCCTTTTGTGTTGAGCGCGTGCTTCCATTTTTCAGCCATCACCGCAAACGCTTGTTCCCAACTAATTGGCGTAAATTCGCCGTTTTTGTCGTACTGCCCGTTTTTCATTCGCAACATCGGTTTCGTTAAACGGTCGTGTCCATACATAATTTTGGAAAGAAAATAACCTTTCACGCAATTCAAACCGCGATTGACTTCGGATTCTGGGTCGCCTTGTGTCGCTACGACTCGCCCATTTTGTGTACCGACCAAAACGCCACAACCTGTGCCACAAAATCGACAGGGTGCTTTGTCCCAACGCACTTCGTCGCTTTCATTTTGTTCATTTGCAAGCGCGAGATTAGGCATATTCATTCCTGCCACAGCCGCTGTTGCGGCAATCGCATTCAGCTTGATAAATTCTCTTCGTGTTACAGTCATTTTCTGCTCCTCTTTGTTGTTATTTTTCTTATTATTCGTCTACTTGGTGATAAACGATTGCGGCAGTTAATACGCCGTAAATTTGCTGCACTTGGGTTAATTGCTCAGTCAACATTTCGTCCGTTTCTTGTTCCAAGGTGATGACGATTTGGCTTTTTTCGTTCACACCGTGGATTTCAATGTTCAATTTTTCTAATTCCTCAATTACCTTTTTTGTGTGATCTGGCAAGGTATTTATAATTACACCAACTATATTCACTATTGTCGTCCTAATTTCGTTTGAAATCGTGCTTGTAGATTATTCGTTAAGTATAAACCATAGCTTTATCTCATTTTAAATAAACAACAAAGAAAAGCGGTTGTTTTCTAAAGGGACGCGGTTTAATGTGGCTCACTTTAAAACTTTTCAAAACGATATTTTTATGACTAATTTCACCCTAAGTTGCCCAACACCGTTGCATTATGAACAAATTGTTTTAGCGCACGGCGGCGGCGGACGTTTAATGCAACAGCTTTTAGATTCAACGGTTCAGCCGATTTTCAATAATGCCCTTTTAGAACAAAAAACGGATTGTGCAGTATTTTCAATTGGTGAACAAAAACTGGCGTTTACGACCGATTCTTACGTCATCAATCCTGTGTTTTTTGCGGGCGGTGATATTGGGAAATTAGCGGTTTGCGGCACGTTGAACGATTTGGCAATGAGTGGCGCGAAACCTTTGTATTTAAGTTGTGGCTTGATTTTGGAAGAAGGTTTTGCCATTTCAGATTTGAAACGTATTTTGGAATCTATGCAAAAAATCGCGCAAACGGCTGGTGTTTCAATCGTGACTGGCGACACTAAAGTGGTTGATAAAGGTAAAGGCGATGGCATTTATATCAATACGTCGGGCATTGGTTTAGTTGCGCCTAATGTTGAAATTTCACCGAAACGCATTCAAGTTGGTGACAGCATTATTATTAACAGCGATATTGCACGACATGGAATGGCGATAATGTTGGCGCGTGAAGGTGTGGCATTTGAAAGTCAAATTGAAAGCGATTGCAACGATTTGTCAGGATTGGTTCAAGAATTGATTGCAGCAAACATTGATTTACATTGTTTGCGTGATTTAACACGCGGCGGTTTAGCAAGTGGTTTATTGGAATTAGCGGCAGCATCTGGACAACGTTTTTCAATTCAAGAAAACACGATTCCGATTCATGATGATGTTCAAAGTGCGTGTGAAATTTTAGGATTTGATCCGTTGTATGTGGCAAATGAAGCGTGTTTTGTTTTGTTTGTAACGGCTGAAGAAACCGAAAAAACCTTAACTGTTTTACATTCAAATTCGCTCGGTTCTCAAGCGCGACAAATTGGAACTGTCACCAATATCGACAAAAACGGTGCCGTTATTTTAGAAACCGCCATGGGAACCAATCGGCAATTGATGTTATTAAGCGGCGAACAATTACCGCGAATTTGTTAATAAAAATAAAGTCTAATCGGGCTTCGAGTGGCGAAATAGTAATGCGTTGTGCTAACATCGTTTTTAACCGCTACAACGTAAGCATTTCGCCACTTTAGGTAATACAAAAACGTGAATTTAGAATTAACAACCACTTTAATAACTCGATTGCCAACAGAATGTGGCGATTTTATGTTGCATTACTATCAAACCAATCAAGACGACAAAGAGCATTTAGCGTTAGTGAAAGGCGGTGTTTCGGAAAAAGAAAATGTGCTTGTGCGCGTGCATTCAGAATGTCTAACAGGTGATATTTTTGGTTCTCGGCGGTGTGATTGTGGCGAACAATTAAAATTGGCAATGCAATTCATTGAAACATCGGGTTGTGGCGTAATGATTTATTTACGTCAAGAAGGACGCGGCATTGGTCTATTTCACAAATTACAAGCCTACAATTTACAAGATCACGGAATGGATACTGTTGATGCAAATTTGGCATTGGGGCATTTGGCGGACGAGCGCGAATATGACGTTGCCGCTGCGATTTTGAATGATTTGAAAATTCGTTCTGTCGCGTTATTAACCAATAATCCCGCAAAAATTGATGCGCTAAATGCTTTAGGTATTCAAGTTGTGGCGCGAGTTCCACTGGTGATACTGCCAAATAATGACAACGTCGATTATTTAAAAACCAAAGCAGTCAAAATGGCACATTTGTTCAGCAAAAATTATTGCGAATAATAAGACGTGATAGTCCCTGCAACCGACACAGGGACTATCAAGCAAAGCATTTGACACTTTTCGATTTTATCATTTGGCTTTAATCCAAAAATAAACTTTCTCTTTGCCCTCATTTTTTGCAATTTTACAGAAATTTTCCAGTGCATCGCTGGCTTGGTTAAATTCTTCATTTTTAATACTCGGTGCATCCAAATTGTTATCCGCACAATAAGTAAAAATGGTACCTAAATAATTGATTTCCCGCCTAATATCCAAACAAGCCGCATAACGTGGTGCTTCAAACACAGAAATGTTTAATCGCTCATTTAATGTTCTCATTTCCTTCACTATGTTATATCTTTTTATTATTTTTGAGGGCTGTTAGGGAAATAACATTCTAAATGACGTGCCGTGTGTTTTTTCTTCAGAATTAGAATCAATTAAAATGTGTCCCAATGATTGATGAACAATGCCGCTCACTGTCGATAAACCCAATCCCGTTCCTTCGCCTTGTGCTTTTGTGGTGAAAAAAGGATCAAAAATTCGACTCACAATTTCAGGTTCAATTCCCGATCCATTATCGGTTACGCTCAACTCAATAAAATCACCCTGAAT
>JBAXMT010000099.1:0-8010 GCA_037134135.1 Methylococcaceae bacterium
ATTACTCAAAATTCCTTAACGGGGTTTATATTCCGTTTCGTGTGTCGACCCCAATAAACACCCTTTTGATAAAATCACTTTTAATCAAATTATTCTGTTTTTCAACACTTATATCGCCATAAATAAGTTGTTGAAAATCTGGATATTTTTTTAATAATTTTATTTTACTATCTATGCAATCACTTTTCTTTTTATTTACACCATAAAACATAACAGAATCATCAAATAATGTATTTAACGCTTCTACATCATTAGAATTATGAGCGTCATTCCATTGTTGAGTCATTTTCTTTATATCTTCTTGAAAAAACTGTTCTCCTAAATTTTCAATCTGTTGCTTTTGACGCATTAAAACATCATGTTCTAAATCTAATTTTAATAATTCTGTTTCACGCTTTAATTTTTCAACTTCTAACTTTTTAGTAATACCATCTTGAACTTGTTGTGTTTTCTTCGATTCTAAAATTGGTCTTAATAAATTCCAAACCGTAATTTCTTTTATCATTGAAACAGCAACAGTATTTTCTGTTTCAACGTAAATTTCTTTTTTATCATCGGTCGGTTGAACACTATATTCAAAATCTTTTTTTGTGAATACATTGATATTATCATCTACCCCAATTTCTCTAGCATGCTGTGATATTTTAGGCATATTTGACATTTCTCTAGCCTGTTCTATTTCTGTTAGCATACTCGTTGGAATCGTTATTTTTACATTACCAGCACAGAATTTTTTACTGCTATTTGGATCTTCTTTTACAGTTCGAACACTTTCTAATAAAATCTGAATTTGTGCTAATGATGCTCTAATTTTTGCAGTATCAAACATAAAAGTTCCATCATCATATTTTTGGTTTGATACAATCTTTTCAGCATTATCAGATAACGTTTTTGCTATTACTGATTGTATATCATCAGAAGAACAATTAGATTCAATACCTTGCATACAAGATACCGTTGATAATGTCAGCAAAATAAAAAAGAATATAGAAAATTTATTCATCGAAAATTTATAATGGAAATGTCTAGTATTTGCTAGAAATCTGTTTTGGAATTAAATAGGATCGGGAACTACTATCATACTTTATTGTGTATTTATTGGTTGTTATTGGAGAATCTATACATTTATGCCCAACCCCTTTTTTGATATTTTTGACTTTTTCGATGATTAAAAAATCGTTATAACCATCCGTTTTTTGGGATGACACTATGATAGTTCTTGAATGATTTGAGTTATTACAATCTTCAGGAGAAAGTCCGCCTTGTTCTTTGCTTAATTCTATTTGGGAAAGAATGTTGGATATATTTTTTTTATCAAAAATATACAAACTTAGATTATCTGATGAAGAATAAGAACCTGATGAACCTTCATCGAATCTATAATAGGTTTTAACTCTAATTCCAAACGCTCTTATTGACTCATTTAATCTATAAGGAGCTGTGTCAATATCTACAGAAAGATTTCTTAACCATTCCCTTTGTTGTTTTTCATATAAATTACTAACAATCTTTCCAGAATTGCTTTCGACAATATATGTGTTCAAGTCGTATGAATTTGTATCACCACCGCTAGAATTTAAAATTGCAAATGCAGTGAACTCTGGTTTATCTGGAAATTTTTTACATGCAGCTATCACATTTTCTTCTTGATAAGCAATTTCTGGATGATAACTCATAACTTTTTTTAGAAATGGGCTATCACAATCAGCAGATGCAATGCTATAAGATATAGAATACAAACCAAATACAAGGATAAATGATTTAACTACTTTCATCATGTAACTGTCCTATGAAAAGTTAATACAACGTTTTTAAACGATTCTGCCTAACCTTATTTCACTAAATTAAAAATGTCCGTTGGCTTATCAATCGCTATTTCAGGAAAATTTGGATTTGGTTTAATAGCTGCACGACAAACATGGATGTAAAGATTTTCTGCCGCTTCTGTTGCCCCCACACTTTCACCAAATACACCACCAATATATTTTTTCTGTTCACTATCATAATCGAAAGCAGCGGGGAATTTATTTGAACAAAAAATGAATGTTTCCGTAGGGTCTTCCCATTTTGCTTTTGAAGATGGCAAATCTGGATAGCCTTTCTTATCAACCACTGAACTAGAATACTCCGCACTTGTAATTTTGACAGATACTTTAATTAACTCCCCCCTTCTATCAGATTGAATACTTTGCATATTTTCAACTTTCCACCACGAACAAACATACTGATGGCAACGCCCCATCGCAATATTACTAGCATCTTTTGGAATTAAAGATCTTAATTCATTTATACGCGCTTCATAAAAACCTTTAATGCAATTTGAATCCGTACAATGATTACGAGTTTTCAACCAATCACGTTGTGCTGTTTCTATTTTTTTTGCATTTGGCGAAATTGAATGTAATTTTTTATATGTTTGAGATAATAAATCATCAAGATTAGATATTTCACTGTCAGCACAAATAGCTTTTTCAATAAATGTCGCTGCTTTATCACAATCAAATGATGCGGCAAAAACAGATGGTGGTAATAACAACAAAGCTAAAACTAACTTTTTCATAACAGAATCTCTTTTAAGAATGGATGTGATTACTGATAATCGCAATCTGGTAAAGCTGAACCATCAAATAATGACTTTGGTGCATTGTATTCTTTCCACCAACAACCAAAAAAAACATCTGTGCCACCAATGTTGTAGGTTAGAACCTTCCATTTTTTACCATTGAGCTTTAATAACGCTGTAATGTGGTCATCAAACGCCTCAGATTCATAATGTTCTTTATGAGATGTTTTTAAATAGTTAATTGGTTTTCCATTTTTCTGTTGTGGTACGCCCATCATAAAGGCATAACTGCCCACTACATTTAATGTTTGTACAACGAATTGTACTGGAACATCTAAATCCTTTTGAACAGGAACTCGAAGCGCATCCATGACCGCTTTTCTTTCAGGTGTTCCCATTTCAAATGTTTGTGCAAATACATTTGAAACCACCATCAATAAAGCAAATGCAATAACCATCTTTTTCATTTTCAATTTCCTATAAAAGCAGAATGATATTCCTGCATTTGTAATTTATTTAATCGTTAATGTTTTTTCGCAAGTAACAAACTTTGATTTGTTATCAAGAACATTGGCGATATTTGCACTCACATTAAGTGTTAATGTTCCATGAATTGATGGCATTTTTACTTCGGTTTCTTCCGTTGCATAAAGTGAATCATCTACCTTTTTAACAGGAACACTCAACGATTCATTCAATTGAAATGGAATTTTAAAACCTTTGATTTTAGCTTTTGCTGTAACTTTTAAATCAACACGATATTCTTTTTCTGAATCAAAAGGCTGTCCGTCATTAGGCAAACTTACATTCACTCTTAAAATAGCCGTATCGTCTGGCTGGAATGTTAATTGTGGTTTTCGATATTCGTTAAGAATTTCACAACTCAAGGTCATGAAATTAGCTTGGACATTTTGTGTTAATCCTAAAATTGACAACAGCAGCAAAGAGCGTGGAATAGTTTTATTTTTCATTTTATTTTAATCGCATAAAAGTCTTTATCCATATAGGTAGGATCTTGTGAAATTGACTTTAATGTTCCTATCAAAACATCATTGCCTTTATTGTTCAAATCACCTTCTAAAACTAATTCTTGAGATGATGAATAATCATCAGAAGTTTTGTCTATTTTAATAGTTCCAATGACATCGCAACTCGAACCTACAGTCAAATTTCCAATAACGGGATAAGGATTTTTATCCATAGACGGCATATATTGAGCTTTTTCACAACTTGAGTTTTTTAATTTACCATCTTTCTGGACTATAAATTCGCATTTACCCATTATTCCACCTGGCATACTGGAATTTGGCATTCTTACTTTCCAAGTTCCAACAATGCCAGCCTTCGTACAAGCTGCAAATGAACCCGTGCTATAAATCAAAACTGCTAGTGATAGTATTACTTTTTTCATGTTTTTATCTCTGTTAATTATTTCAAATATTTTCGGTGTGTAAGTGAAAACGGTTTAATACGGATTATCATTAGTAAAGTCCGAAATCAGCCAGTTGAATTTCAGGTAAAAATTTAAAATCTTTGCGGTTATAAGTGAATAATGGAATTTGATAATAAATTGCCGTTGCGCCAATCACTGCATCGGGCAACGACAAACCATGTGATAAACGATAAGTGCGAATATAATCGGTTGCTAAATCAAAAATCGTTTGTTGCATATCCAATAATCGAAACGAATAGAGTTTTTTCTCAATCGCTTTCAATTCATTTTTATTTCGTGCGCCTTGCAACAGTTCCATTTCAATTATCGAATTAATAAATAACGTCGTTTTATTTTCAAGCAACCGCGATAAAACATCATTCCGTTCGTTCATGAAATCAATAATCGCGCAGGTGTCACAAAGCACAAAATTAGACATGATTCGCTCTTTGCCAAGCCGCTACTCTTAAATTTCGTCCGAAACTCGCCGCATCTTCAATCTCCGAAAAAGGCAATGTGTCATCATTATTTTCGTCATTTACACCATAATCAATTGAACGTGAACAACGCAACGCATCAACAACGGATGGTGTTTTTTGCAAATGCGGAAACTGTTGCAACAATCGAAAAACAAGCTCCAAATATCCCTCATCAAGTTGTTCAATTTCTTGTTTTAAATCTTCTTTTGTAACCATTCAATTCTCCAAAAATCATCGTTCAAATATCTAAAAAATCACAAACAAAAGGTAAAAAACTGTCACCCGCGCACCAACCGAACATTACCGTAATAGTCCCTATAGTAGCCGTACGAACCGCCGCTCGAAGTAGTGACACCCCACGCATTGCCACTACCGTTAGCATAAGGCGAAGAAGACCAAAACCAATTTTCTTTTGTATTAGGAAAATACGTTGCGTTAATAGTCGGTTTAGTTGGTGAACCTGTACAAATATAACCAGATTCATCTTTGCCTAAGGCTTTAGTTTTGCCATCAGAACAATAAACCAAGCCTTCTAATTCGCCCTTCGTCGGCAACCGCCAATTGCTAAATCCACATAAACGTTGACCATTTACAGATGAAGCAAAATCATTCCCTTGATTCCAAGTGTAAGTCTTAGCTGAATCACGCAATCCACCATCCGTAGTTTTAACTTCCCAAATCAAGCCTGTTTTATTGTCTTTTGTGCATGTCCAATCGGTTGAAGCATTACCAAGTTTTGCAGAATCTGGAAGCATTGAACCATTGTTTGCAATTTTAGTGTAACCAGAATTTGAAACGGGTGGATTTACGACAACTGGGGTTACAGGTATTGGGTTTACGACGATAGGTGGATTATCACCACCTGAAATAACTGTAAAATCATCTCCTAATGTATCAATAATAACTCCATCGTTATCAAAAATGGCAACTGTAAAATGATGATCGCCAATTTCAGTCGGATAAAAGTTGTATATAAATTGAGTATCCGTTACAGCCATTGACATTGTTTGAAAATCACCATCATCGATACTGACTTTAACGCTATAAAAATTTTGTGGAAATGACACATTCAGATTGGCTGTAAAACTCATTTGTTTACCCAACACATTTTGATATGTTGGTGAAACTTTCACAATTTCTGGTGGAATAGCAGGTTTTGGTGTCCCTACTGTAAAAGTTCTAATTTCACTACTTGCGCTACGTTGGGTTTTATTTAACGATTGCACTTGCCAATAATATTGAACACCTTCTGTTTTGACCATTGCATGATTGGCGTTCAAGGCATAAGACGTTGAAGCTACGGTATAAGTAAAACAAGTCTGAGTATTCAAACACTTATTTTTCACCTTATCGTAACTAGAAAAATTGCTATCTGCTGCAAAAATAATTTGATACTTTGTTGCTTGATTTGCTTTTTCCCAAGTAAAAATCATAGATTTTTTAAGCGGCAGATACGCATTATTTTCAGGTGTTAATAATTTTGGTGCAGCAAATCCCGCCACTACTGGAACAGATGGATTTTCAACTCTTAACGTTTTAGAAACGCTATTGCTAGTCAAACCATTTAAATCATAAGCAATTACTTTCCAAGTGTAAGTACCAGCAGAATTGTAAGTATGCGTAAATGGTATTTGAACACCACCATTGCTTTGAGCAGATGATTCTTTCGCGCCATCACCCCAATCAATATCTACAGATTTTAAATTGCCATCAGTATCATTTGCTTGAACAGTGACGTTATAAGAAACGCCAACGTTATAATTTGGCACTGGAGCAGGTACAACAGCATCAGGACTATTGCTTATCAGTTTCAACGTTGGTGCAACATTTGTGACTGTAGTAACAATAACTGGCGTTGGTGTTGGATTAACAATTGGGGAATTGCTTGAGTTGCGAACTAGACGAACAAAATTGTCGAGGAACTTACTGCCGTAGCTGTTCGAATAGCCGCCGTAGAAGTAGACTCCCCACGCATAGATATTACCGTTATCACTAGGAGAAGAAGACCAAAACCAAAGATTCGAGTTAGGAAAATAGTTAGGGTCTATGTAAAGTTTTATATTAAGCGGCTGATTCATTGTGCTTGTTGTTCTCAACAAGCCTTTTAATTCGTCTATCGTCGGCATTCTCCAATCTGTTGCACCACACAACCCTTGTTTATTTAAGGCATTGGTGAAGGCGTAAGTATCACATTCACTGCCTTTACACGAACCTTTATTTTGATAACCCACATCACCACCGTTATCACCTACTGGCTTGTACCAGCTATAAGTCCAATCTTTATCTCTTAACCCACCATCATCGGTTTTAACTTCCCAAATCAAGCCTGTTTTGTTGTCTTTTGTACATGCCCAATCTCGTGGATTAGAACCTAGTGTTGCATTATCAGAAAGAACAGAACCGTCATTAGCAATTTTGGTGTAGCCAGTTGTTGTAACAACAGGCGCAGCGGTTTCAACTGTATATGTGCCACTGCTTATAACTCCTTGTAAAATATCTCTTGAATCGTAAATACCAATTTTGTAAGTGTAAGTGCCAACATTAGTTAAATTTCGTGACAATGAATAATCTGTTCTAAATCCAGACATTTGTGAAAGTATGCCTGTACCCAAATCAATTTTAACTTTCCAATCGCTTGGTAAATCCATATTCAGCGTTGCATTAAATTGAAATGAAGAACCACTTTTTCCAGACGATGGGTTAACGTTGCTGCTATTGATAACATAAGTAGGAGCTACATCAGGTGCTGAAGCATCAGTAATGGCAAATACACCACCACCACGGGTTCCAAAATCTGATTGACCGCCCACTTGGTCGTAAGCTATCCAGAAAAAACCTTTATCACCCCAATCAGTTCCCCAGCTATTTTTGACTTTAAAACCACCAATGGCATCTGAATAACCGACAATTAAAATTGCATGACCACCTGACCTACTATCATAAGAATTTGGTCTATATAAACCTGTTGTATAATCCTGAAAACTGGAATGAACCATTAAAGAACCTACAACAGGTCCATATTTCACAAGTGTAGCTTTTAAATCGTCAGCAGATTCTATTCCTACTTTTTCAAATGAATTTGCCTTGAATGAAAAGTTATAAGGCGTTAGAAATTTGCCTGCGGCATTACAATTTCCTAAACTGGGTGCAATGTACGGGTATTGACTTAATTCTTGGGAAGTTCCAGTGCTTTTTAGAGGTTCAAGGTAAGAACTTATTTGTGTCCCTGTTTGACAAAGTGTCTGAGGCATAAGACATGATAAGCTGTACTGTTCAGAAATATCGAACGTCCCCTTTTTTTGTTTCAGTAAAGCAGATTCAAGAGCCGCTGTAGTAGAAAAAATAACACAACTACCACATTGCCCTTGATCCTTTACAGGTGTGACAATGTCGCTCCAATCTTTTTCAGTAGGTAATGTGATAGTAGCAGAATCGATTATAGTGGACTTTGAACTTTTAGATATTGACGAAGAACAAGTACCTAAGGATTCGGTCAAAAATAACTTCCCGATTCGGTCATTTTGCTCCCATGGCTT
>JBAXMT010000100.1:0-7991 GCA_037134135.1 Methylococcaceae bacterium
AACTTTTCGAAAAGTGGCTTAACTTTTGTGTCCTGATTACTGTTGACAGATCAGTATTAAACCTACGCTTAAAAAGGTTCGCGATGAATTGAAAGACAAGTACCCTTCGTTAGAAAACCGACATGGTGTGGAATATAACGAAGCCTTAAATGAAATTAATGCGAAAGTAACGTTTGGAATTAGTCATATTGAACAGAAATTTAGTTTTCCCAAATAATTTGGGTTGTTGTCCGCGTTAGTGCATAAATAAAAAATTTTGATTTTGGATGAGCTTATTTACGCACTAACGCCTGAATATCAATAAAACTTCGCCTTAAACCAAAACGCAACGTTAACCAATAAAATCAACGCAGGAACTTCAATTAAAGGTCCAATGACACCCGCAAACGCCTGTCCGCTGTTAATTCCAAAAACACCAATCGCCACGGCAATCGCTAATTCAAAATTGTTACCAGATGCGGTAAAAGCGACAGAAACATTTTTGGCATAATCTTTTTCAAAATAACGCGCCAACCCAAAACTACTGAAAAACATCACCGCAAAATAAATCGCCAACGGCGTGGCAATTTGCAACACGTCCAATGGAATCGTCACAATCAATTCGCCTTTCAAGCTGAACATCAACACAATCGTGAACAACAACGCAATCAATGTGATTGGTGAAATTCGCGGCACATAAACGGTTTCGTACCACGTTTCGCCTTTCCATTTAATTAAACTCAAACGACTTACAATGCCCGCCAAAAAGGGAATGCCTAAATAAATGCCGACACTTTGCGCGATTTGGCTAATCGTAATATTCACGTCAAAACCTTTCAAACCTAACAACGGCGGCAACCAAGTAATAAACACATACGCATAAAGGCTATAAAACAGCATCTGTAAAATACTATTTATCGCCACTAATCCCGCTGTATATTCACGATTTCCGCCAGCCAATTCACTCCACACAATCACCATCGCAATACACGGTGCAATGCCGATTAACATTAAGCCCATCATGTATTCAGGTTGATTTTTTAAAAAGAGAATCGCCAACAAAAACATCACCAACGGCGCAACAATCCAAATCAAAAATAACGTTACAGCAATCAATTTGAGATTAGAAAACACCACGCCAATTTTTGCGTAATTCACTTTTGCCAACGGCGGATACATCATTAAAATCAAACCAATCGCTAACGGAATGTTGGTAGTACCGCTCGAAAAAGAATTGAAAAACACGCTGCTTTCAGGCAAAAAATAACCCAAACTTACGCCCATCAACATCGCTAAAAAAATCCACAATGTTAAAAATCTATCTAAAAAACCTAGTTTTTTTCTTTCAGACATGGGCAGTTTCAAGAAATTAAGGCAATTTCACGCACGCTATTTTCCAATGCTAACTGATTCAAATTGGATGGATTTAACGATGCAAACAATGAAATACGACGATGTAAAATCGCAAACGCTTGAGCGAATGCAATATTTTTTTGTTCTTCTTCAACGGCAGCTGGATCGAAAACGCCCCAATGCGCGGTAATGGGTTGACCAGCCAAAATCGGACATACTTCACCCGCTGCGTTATCGCAAACCGTAATAACAAAATCGAGTTGTGGCGAGTCAGGTTGTGCGAACTCTTCCCAGCTTTTGCTGCGCGGATTTTCTAACACGATATTCTCTTTTTCAAGCTGTTTTAAAGCGTAAGGATTAACCATACCTGTCGGCATACTTCCCGCGCTAAATGCCCGAAAATGCCCGTTACCGATATGATTTAAAATTCCTTCCGCCATGATGCTACGCGCCGAATTACCTGTGCATAAAAAAAGTACATTAAAAATTTTGTCTGACATAAAAAGCCTCGTTAATGTGAATAGTGAAGGGTTTAATTTTTTGGAAAAATGGTATTGCAATTACGACTTTTTTCAACACGCATAAATCGAGTGATTCAAATATTTTCGTCACTCTATTGTCACGCCGTTGAAATAAACTTAGATTACCACTCAATTACTTAATAAATGTGACAAAAGAGCCTTTGCAATGACTGAAATAATCGAAGAAATAAATTTAAAAAATCCGAAACTCTATATTAACCGTGAACTAAGTTTATTGGAATTTAACAAGCGCGTTTTAGCACAAGCAAAAGATGAAACTGTCCCGTTGCTTGAACGGCTAAATTATCTATGTATTTCTTGCTCAAATTTAGATGAATTTTTTGAAGTGCGTGTTGCCAGTGTTATTGAAATGGCGGTGATAGATCCTGATACACGCGGCATTGATGGTTTAAAACCGAACGAACAACTCGATTTAATTTCAATTAACGCCCGACATTTAGTCGAAGATCAATACCACACGCTGAACGATATTTTGTTGCCCGAACTTAAAAAAGAAGGCATCAATTTCGTGCGCCGTCTCGAATGGACAGAAATACAACGTAAATGGTTAGAAGTGTATTTTAACGAAGCAATTTTGCCTGTTCTAACGCCTGTAGGTTTGGATTCTGCACATCCATTTCCGCGTATTTTAAACAAAAGTTTGAATTTCATTATTTCGCTGACGGGCAAAGATGCGTTTGGTCGAAATAGCGGACGTGCCGTATTACAAGCACCTCGTTCTTTGCCACGAATTATTAAATTACCCAGCACAGAAACAAATAGTGGTGAAAACGATTTTGTCTTTTTATCGTCGATTATTCACGCATTCATTGACCAACTTTTTCACGGAATGAGTGTAAAAGGTTGCTATCAATTTCGTGTGACGCGTAACAGCGATTTTTTTGTTGATGACGATGCGATTGACGATTTATTGCTCGCCGTTGAAGGCGAATTAGCGATGCGAAATTATGGCGATGAGGTGCGTTTAGAAATTGATGCAAATTGTCCAGATGAAACGGTGGCGTTTTTGTTAGCTCGATTTGGCATGACGCGAGAACGCTTATTTTTAGTCAATGGACCTGTGAATTTAAGTCGCGTGCAAGAAATTAACGCCTTAATTTTGAATCGTCCCGATTTAAAGTTTGTACCGTTTAAGCCCGTTGTTCCTGGAAATCTCACGCGCCAAAAAGATATTTTTGCCGCCATTAGACGCAACGATATTTTATTGCATCAACCATTTGAATCATTTTGTCCTGTGGTTGAATTTGTTCGACAAGCCTCGACGGATCCTGATGTTTTAGCAATTAAACAAACGCTTTATCGCACAGGTTCAGATTCGCCGATTGTAAATTCGTTAGTGAAAGCCGCGAAAAATGGCAAAGTTGTAACCGTCGTGATTGAGCTTCGCGCTCGTTTTGATGAAAAAGCGAATATCGACTTGGCTGCGAAACTTCAAGAGGCGGCAGTTCATGTGGTTTATGGGGTTGTGGGATATAAAACACACGCAAAAATGTGTTTGGTTTTGCGCCGCGAAGGCAAACAACTTCGTAGTTATGTGCATTTAGGTACAGGAAATTATCATCCAAAAACGGCATTGTTTTATACCGATTACGGGTTATTTTCGTGCGATAAAGAATTGGGTGAAGATGTGCGACGCGTGTTCACCCAATTAACCAGTTTAGGCAAAGTAACCAAATTGAATAAATTGCTGCAATCACCGTTCACTTTGCACAGTGGTTTAATGGAAAAAATTGAGCGTGAAATTCGCCATGTAAAAAATGGAAAACCAGCGAGAATCATTATTCAAGTGAATGCAGTGGTTGAACCGATTGCAATTCAAGCACTTTATCGTGCGTCGCAAGCGGGTGTCAAAGTACAAATGATTGTGCGTGGAATGTGTTGTTTGCGTCCGAATATCCCAGGTGTGTCTGAAAATATCGAAGTACGAGCAATTGTTGGACGATTTTTAGAGCATTCGCGAATTTATGCGTTTGAAAATGATGGCGCACAAGAAGTTTATGCGTCGAGCGCAGATTTAATGAATCGAAATATGTTTAAGCGTGTTGAAATTTGTTTTCCGATTGAGAATAAAAAACTGTCACAACGGATTTGGCGAAATTTAGAATTGTATTTAAGTGATAATTCTCAAGCGTGGTTGTTGCAGTCAGATGGTCTTTATAATCGTGCGATGCGTGCTGAAGATGAGCCGATGATTCAAGCGCAGACGGTATTATTATTGGATGCACAAACGAATTAATAGTTACAAATTCCATAGAAAATTATTCCTACAGTCATCTAAACGCTTCAACGCAAATAGCTAAAACCGCTTACGCGATTTCAGACTGACATTCGCTCGGCGTTCGTATAGCACTGCTAACTCGCAGTGCTTCTTTCAAAATGTTTTCACTGGCGTTTAAATCGCGGTTTTTTTTCAAACCACACGCCAAACATTCAAAAACTCGGTCTGACAAGGTTAAATTCTCGTTTTTCCAACCACAACAAGAGCAGGTTTTAGAACTGGCAAACCATCGATCAACTTTAACCACTTCTTTGCCATACCACGCCGCTTTGTAAATCAACGTGCTGTAAAATTCTGTGAAAGCCGCGTCACTAATGGACTTCGCCAATTTGTGATTTTTTACCATGCCCGCCACATTCAAATCTTCAATCCCAATAAAATCATACAGATTGATGATTTCAGTGGTTTTTTCTTGAATGAAATGTTTGCGCCGATTGGCAATCTTGTTGTGAATTCGAGCAACCTTTAACTTTGCCTTTTTACGTCGCAACGAACCTTTCTTTTTGCGTGAAAGATGACGTTGCGCTTGTTTTAATTCCGCTTGGCTCTCGCGGAAAAACTGCGGGTTTTCAACGATAAAACCGTCGTTACCCGTTAAAAATGTTTTGATGCCAATGTCTAAGCCGATAAATTTACCTGTTTTAGGTTTTACGATAATTTCGCATTCAACCAAAACCGATGCAAAAAATTGACCGCATTTATTTTTAGAAACTGTCACCGACACAAACTTACAACCGACAGGCACAGAACGGTCTAGCACCAGTTTTACTTTGCCGATTTTTTCAAGTTTAATCATGTTTTTACGAAGCGTGAATTTCTGATTCGGCAACCGATAACTTTGATTGGAATAGCGGTTTTTGAATGACGGTCTGCCGATTTTCTTTTTACGCGACGTTGAAAAGTAATTTTTCTTGAACGTTTTAAAATCCATTTCTTTTTGTTGCAACGCCGCCGCGCTGACTTCGCTCATCCACTCGAATTGTTGCTTGAGTTGGGTTGACGTTAGCGATGGTTCTTGTTCCGTCATATTTTTATCGAATTTATTGAATACTTCGACGTTATGATTCCAAATCACGCGCACGCAACCGAATGTTTTGTTTAGCAAAACCGCCTGTTGCTTCGTCGGATAAATTCGATATTTAAACGCTTTGAGTGTCGTCATTTTGGAGTTGTGAAATCAACTTTTCAGTTTGGCGTTTGCTTCTACGTCGCCCGTATAATCTGGCGGTGAACGAGGTAACTAATGAGACAAAATCTTGCATTAAGTCACTTTCATCTTCAACCACTTCATTGATTACCACGATTTCACCGTGCCACAAATCCTTGATGTAATTGAAGCCAAAGCGCGTTAAGCGGTCTTTATGTTCAACGACAATGCGAGTTACAGACTTATCAAGCAACAGTTTTTGTAATTTTTTACGGTCATCGTTTAAGCCACTGCCGCATTCTTCAACCACCATTGACACAATCCAACCTTTTGCCGCACAAAAATCTTGAACGCGCTTGGATTGAGAAACTAAGTTGGTTTTATTTTCTGACGATGAAACTCGTGCATAGACCGCTGTGCGTTCTGCCTTGATGTTGACTTCGTCATCGACAATAATCATTCCCGAAGGGAGTTTTTTCGCATTCGGAATCAAACCCGCTTTAAAATGGTTCCAAGCGGTTCGATAACCCATGCCGTGTTTTTTCGCATAATCGGATAATTTCATGCAAATAAAATACTATATTTTTCTACTTTATGCCATGAATAATGTAAAAGAATAAGATACCCCAAACGCCGCCTTTGAAAAAGGCGGCGTTTTCAAAAGTCTAACTCACTGAATTAATGAGCGTTCCAATGCCTTCAATTTCAATTTTTACTGTTTGCCCTGTTTTTAAATAACCACGCGGTTTCATTTTCACACCCACGCCACTTGGCGTTCCTGTTGAAATGACATCGCCGACTTCCAACGTCATGGCTTGCGACAAATAGGCAATCATTTCGTAACAATTAAACATCATGTAACAAGTATTTGAATTTTGACGTAATTCATCATCAACCCACGTTTTTAAACTCAAGGCGTGTGGATTTAAAATTTCATCTGCCGTCACAATCCAAGGTCCCATTGGTCCGTGCGTGTCGAATGATTTTCCAATCGTCCACGTTGGTGTTCTGAATTGCCAATCACGCACCGTGACATCATTCACAATCGTAAAACCTGCAATCACGTCGTGAGCATTTTCAGCTGAAACATTTTTGCATTTTTTGCCAATCACAAACGCAAGTTCGCCTTCGTAATCGACTTTTTCAGAAACAGGTGGAATTTGAATTGCCTCGCCTTGACCAATGACACAACTGCTTTGCTTGGTGAAAAACATCGGATATTCGGGTTTTTCTAAACCTGTTTCATCAATGTGGTCGGCGTAATTTAATCCAATCCCTAGAAATTTTTTCGGACGGGGAATAGGCGCAAGTAAGTTCACGTCTGCGAGCGGAATTCGATTTTTTTCAATTGTCATCAACGCCTGCATTTTTTGTAATGCGCTGTCGCCTTGTTCTAAAAATTCAATCATATTCGTTGGCAAACTGGAATCTGCTAAACCGTCAACAATTTGGTTTTCGATTACCGCACCGATGCGTGTTTGATTTTGATAAGTAAATGTTGCTAATTTCATAAGTTCTTCAGAGTTAATGTGTTGTATAAAATTTTTTAAAACTACTACATTTTGACATTTTGACATAACGATAGTCACGCCCCAAATAAATAGCTACTACATCAAACCGAAAACAAACGGGATTAAGTTTGCGGCATGATTTGCTGAAATCACTGAGGATTAAAAGTCTAAACCAGCTTTTTATAATCCCTATCTTTAACAGTTTGGTGTACTACACAATTTTTTTCTGGTATTCACATTGAATCTGTATCAGAATTGCTCGCGTAAAAAGTGACATGATTCATGCGTGAACCAGAAGTTCGCTGATTATTTAAAAAAACCAACTATTTTTACTGGAGTTAATACAATGACAATTGCATGGGATAACCGTTTCAGTGTGGATCACAGCACGATTGATGCAGAACATAAAACACAATTCGATTGAAATGGCATTACGTCACCCCGATGACAAAGAAACATTGCTATATTTTGTTAATTTGTTATATGAAATGGCGATAGACCATTTTCAATACGAAGAAGAATTGCAAACCAGACACAACTATCCACACGTTGATACAAATTCTAACGGTCATAAAAATTTGATAATTGAGTTAAATCGAATTATTGATGAGATTCGTACAATTACGAAGAAACCTATTATCGACACTGATGATGTTCTTCTATTACGCAAATATGTTAGTTTCCTTGCAAATGGTTGGTTATTAGCCCACGTTATTCAAGAAGACTTGAAAATGAAGGGATTCATCGCGGGCAAGTATTAAAAATTTTGCTTGGATGAATTGGAAATAATTTGACATGACAATTGCGTGGGATAATCGTTTTAACATCGGTCACAGCACTATTGATGCAGAACACAAAGCACTTTTGATTATTATTAACTCGATTGAGCTTGCATTGAATCACCCTGACGACAAAGAAACATTGTTGTATTCGATCAATTTATTATATGAAGTGGCGATGGATCATTTTCGTTACGAAGAAGCGTTGCTCGCTAAATATACCTATCAACATTTGGAGCAAAATTCTGATGGGCATAAAAATTTAGTTATTGAGTTACATAAAGCTATTGACGAGATTCGCACCATGATAAGGAAAGTTGCTATAAATACCGATGACACGCTTAAATTACGCGAATATGTGAGTTCTCTCGCAAATTGTTGGTTACTGCACCTTATTCAGGA
>JBAXMT010000101.1:0-7970 GCA_037134135.1 Methylococcaceae bacterium
GTTGGTACGATTGACGAAGCGTTAGAAAAAGCCAAAACGATGAAAGCGTAAGGCTGTTGTCAACTAACTTTAAATTTTTAAGGTAATAAAATGACTATGACAGTGCATGTAGACATCGTGAGTGCAGAAAAAGAAATTTTTTCTGGGTTAGCTGAAATGGTTTTTGCTCCTGCTGAAATGGGCGAGCTTGGTATTTCACCTCGACACGCACCTTTAATCACAAGGCTCAATCCTGGTGAAGTTCGCGTCAAAGTAAGCAGCACTGAAAGCTACCCATTTTTTATTTCGGGCGGTCTGTTAGAGATTCAACCACATGTGGTAACGATTTTGGCTGATACTGCCATTCGTGCGAAAGACATCGATGAAGCAGCGGCAATTCAAGCCAAAGCGCGAGCTGAAGAAATTTTGGCAGACAAAACCAGTCGTGTGGATTATGCTTCGGCGGAAAAACAACTGTTCCAAGCAATTATGCAATTACGCACACTCGATAGATTTAGAAAACGCGGCGGCTAACGATTTAAGTTATCGCTCGATTCTTGAAAAAAGCCCGATAACGTTTCACGCTATCGGGCTTTTTTGTTTATTTTACGGAAAAGAAAAATGAATCTCACCACGATTATTCTTGCCGCTGGCAAAGGAACGCGAATGCGTTCGCAGTTACCAAAAATTTTACATTCAATTGGTCACAAATCGTTATTGCATCATGTTTATGATTTGAGTGTAGCGATGGAAAATAATACGATTCATATTGTGATTGGACACGGCGCGGAATTAGTTAAAAAAACATTAGCTGATTTTGCCTGTTTGTGGATTGAACAACCGCAGCAACTCGGTACAGGTCATGCAGTTCAACAGGTTAGCAATCAAATTAATGACAATTCGATGGTACTTATTCTGTATGGAGATGTTCCATTATTACAAGTGGAAACTTTAAAAAAGTTGCTTGGGAAAATAAACGAAAAAACGTTAGCTCTTTTGACTGTAAATTTACAAAATCCGACAGGATACGGACGAATCGTGCGTAATGACTTAGGAAAGGTTTTACGAATTGTTGAAGAAAAAGATGCAACTGAAATAGAAAAAAAAATTACTGAAGGCAATACAGGAATTTTAGCAGTTCAAGGAAAAGCCTTAAAAAAATGGCTGTCGCAACTTGGCAATAATAACGCCCAAGGTGAATACTATTTGACCGATATTATTGCACTCGCGGTTGCTGATGGTTTTGAAATTACGACCAGTTCACCAGCAAATGAAGATGAAGTTTTGGGCGTAAATGATAAATTGCAACTCGCACATTTAGAACGTGTTTATCAATTACAACAGGCTCAAAATTTAATGCGTCAAGGCGTGACATTGCGTGATCCGAGTCGTTTTGATTTGCGTGGTTTGTTAGAAGTCGGACAAGATGTTGAAATTGATGTGAATGTAATTTTTGAAGGTGAAAATCGCATCGGTAACAACGTCAAAATTGGTGCAAATTGTTACATTAAAAATGCCACGATTGGCGATGATGTAATTATTTTGTCAAATTGCGTAATTGACACTGCAGTTATCGGTGCAAATAGCCGCATTGGACCTTTTGCGCGATTACGCCCTGAAACGGTTTTAGCGACTGATACACATATTGGAAATTTTGTGGAAATTAAAAAATCGATTATCGGGCAGGGCAGTAAAGTTAATCATTTAAGCTACATCGGTGACAGCCTCGTTGGTAAAAAAGTGAACATTGGTGCTGGCACAATTACTTGCAATTACGACGGCGTAAATAAATTTCAAACTATCATCGAAGATGGCGCATTCATTGGTTCAGACACACAATTAGTCGCTCCAGTTACCGTTGGTAAAAACGCCACAATCGGCGCGGGTTCTACGATTACGAAGGACACTCCTGATAACCAATTAACACTCAGTCGTAGCAAACAAATGTCGCTCGAAAATTGGCAGCGACCTGTCAAAAAGGAGAAATTATAATGTGTGGCATTGTCGCAGGAATCGCGCAACGCAACGTAATTCCAATTTTATTGGAAGGTCTAAAACGCTTGGAATACCGTGGTTATGATTCGGCTGGGTTAGCGGTTTTGTACGAACAAACGATTTTGCGTCAACGAGCGGTTGGTAAAGTTAGTGGCTTGGAATCGTTGCTACGAGAAAATCCAGCGTCAGGAAATATCGGCATCGCACACACACGCTGGGCAACTCATGGAAAGCCAAGTAAAGAAAACGCGCATCCGCACGTTAGTTGCAATACGGTTGCGGTTGTTCATAACGGAATCATTGAAAATCACGAACAGCTTCGTGCCGCGCAACGTCAAAATCATTACGAATTTACATCAGAAACCGACACCGAAGTGATTGTGCATGAAATTTTTCACGCACTTAAAACATCGGCAAATTTGCTGGAAGCGGTAAAAAATACTGTCCCAAAACTTGAAGGCGCGTATGCGCTAGCGATTATGTCTAGCGATGAACCCGATACATTGATTGCTTGTCGAAAAGGCAGTCCATTAGTAATCGGTGTAGGAATTGGCGAATATTTTGTCGCATCCGATGTCGCCGCATTGTTGCCTGTCACACAACGTTTTATTTTTCTCGAAGAAGGCGATATTGCGGAAATTAAAATTGATTCGCTGATCATTTACGATGCAGAAAATAACGTTTTGCAACGTGCAATAAAAAAAAGTCAGCTCAAAGCAGATGCGGTTGAAAAAGGTGAATATCGCCATTTCATGATGAAAGAAATCTACGAACAGCCATTCGCGGTTTCACAAACTTTAGAAGGTCGTTTTATCAATCAGCGTGTGCAAGATAGCGCGTTTGGTTTTGATGCCGCTCAAATTTTTGACGGCATTAAATCCATACAAATTTTAGCTTGTGGTACAAGTTTTCATGCGGGTTTAGTTGCGCGTTATTGGTTTGAAGAATTGGCGCGTGTTCCTTGCAATATCGAAGTCGCTAGCGAATTTCGTTATCGTCACCCCGTTTTAGCTGCTGACACTTTAGTCGTAACAATTTCACAATCTGGCGAAACTGCTGACACGCTTGCAGCATTAAAAGAAGCAAAACGTTTAGGTGCAAAACACGCATTGGCAATTTGTAACGTGCCTGAAAGTTCACTGGTTCGAGAGTCCGATTTAGTCTTGCTCACTCGTGCGGGTCCTGAAATTGGCGTAGCTTCGACAAAGGCTTTCACGACGCAATTAGTGTCGTTAATGCTTTTAGTTTTGGCAGTTGGTAGACGTTTTCAACTCAATGAAACGTTGGAACAGCATATTGTTGAAGAATTATTTAAATTGCCGCGTCAAATGGAAGAAGTGTTGCAACTCGACAAAGAAATCGAAATTTTGGCAGAACGTTTTGCTGAAAAACATCACGCGCTATTTTTAGGACGTGGAGCGCATTATCCGATTGCGATGGAAGGCGCGTTGAAACTCAAAGAAATTTCTTACATTCACGCTGAAGCCTATCCAGCGGGTGAATTGAAACATGGACCGCTCGCGTTAATTGATGCCGATATGCCTGTAATTACGGTGGCTCCAAATAACAGTTTGCTTGAAAAACTTAAATCGAATATGCAGGAAGTGTCTGCGAGGGGCGGGCAGTTAATTGTTTTCATGGATGAAACTTTGTTGCCGACGCATGATGAAAATGTGCAAATTATTAAAGTGCCGCAAGTCGATAATTACATTTCGCCAATACTTTACACGTTGCCGTTGCAATTGCTGTCATATCATGTCGCTGTTTTGAAAGGTACAGACGTTGATCAGCCACGCAATTTAGCGAAATCAGTTACAGTCGAATAAACTCAAAAGGAGAAATTCATTTTGCAAAAATATAACACCGATGACTTACGCATTTCAGGCATGAAAGAAGTTATCGCCCCAGTGGAAGTTCATGCGGAAATATCGCTTTCAGAAAAAGCGGCACAAACGACATTTCAAACACGTCACGCCATTCACAACATTTTAGCGGGGCATGATGACAGATTGGTTGCCGTCGTCGGTCCTTGTTCGATTCATGATACGAAAGCCGCGCATGAATACGCCGCACTTTTGAAAAACGCGATTGCTGAACATGAAAAAGATTTATTGATTGTGATGCGGGTGTATTTTGAAAAGCCACGGACAACGGTAGGCTGGAAAGGTTTAATTAACGACCCTGATTTAGATTCGAGTTTTAACATCAATAAAGGTTTGCGAATTGCGCGACAATTATTACTTGACGTAAATGACATGGGCGTTCCTGCTGCAACGGAATATCTTGATTTAATCACACCGCAATATATTTCAGATTTAATTTCATGGGGCGCGATTGGCGCGAGAACGACTGAAAGCCAAGTGCATCGTGAATTAGCGTCGGGGTTATCGTGTCCAGTTGGATTCAAAAATGCGACGGATGGCACGATTAAAATTGCGATTGATGCGATTGGCGCGGCGATGAGTCCGCATCATTTTTTATCGTTGACAAAAAATGGACATTCAGCGATTTTTTCCACAACTGGAAATGAAGATGTGCATATTATTTTGCGTGGCGGAAACCATCAACCGAATTACGACGCGGTGAATGTGAATCAAGTGGCGAAAGGTATGGAAAAAGTCCAATTACGCCCAAACATTATGATTGATTTCAGTCATTCCAATAGCTTAAAACAATGCCAACGGCAATTGATTGTCGGCGATGATGTTGCCGCGCAAATTGCAAATGGCGACAAACGCATTATGGGTGTGATGATTGAAAGTCATTTGAAATCGGGTTCTCAATCGGTCGTTCCAAATCAAGAATTGATTTACGGACAAAGTATTACCGATGCGTGTTTATCGTGGGAAGATACGTTGCCGCTATTGCAAACCCTTGCGAATGCAGTTCAAAAAAGACGGAGTGTAAAAATATGATGATTTATGTCAACGGTAACGGGCGTGAAATAGCTGAAAATATCACAGTTGCAAATGTCGTTGCCGAATTAGGTTTAACCGATAAAAAAATTGCAGTCGAATTAAACGAAGAAATTTTGCCATTTCATTTGTTTGCCACGCAAATTTTAAACGCAAATGACAAATTAGAAATTGTTCACGCAATTGGCGGCGGACAAGATGATTCATTTTTAATTGCAGGAAAATCGTATCAATCACGGTTATTGGTTGGCACGGGAAAATACAAAGATTTAGAAGAAACACGTTTAGCGATTGAAGCAAGTGGCGCGGAGATTGTGACCGTTGCAATTCGGCGCACAAATATCGGACAAAATGCGGGCGAACCGAATTTACTCGACGTGATTTCGCCCGACAAATATACAATTTTGCCCAACACGGCTGGCTGTTACAGCGCGGAAGAAGCCGTTCGGACGTGTCGATTAGCGCGTGAATTATTGGGCGGACACAATTTAGTGAAATTGGAAGTTTTAGCCGACCAAAAAACGCTCTTTCCGAATGTTGCTGAAACCTATATTGCCGCTGAAATTTTGGTGCGCGAGGGCTTTGAAGTCATGGTTTATACCAACGACGACCCGATTGCCGCAAAACGGTTAGAAGAAATGGGTTGTGTTGCCGTGATGCCACTTGCTGCGCCGATTGGTTCAGGTTTAGGCATTCGTAATCCGTATAACATTTTGACGATTGTCGAAAATGCAAACGTGCCGATTTTAGTGGATGCAGGTGTCGGAACAGCGTCTGATGCGGCGATGGCAATGGAATTAGGTTGCGGAGGCGTGTTAATGAATACCGCAATTGCCGAAGCAAAAAATCCAATTTTAATGGCTTCCGCAATGCGAAAAGGTATTCAAGCAGGACGCGAAGCCTTTTTAGCGGGTCGAATGCCACGCAAACGTTTTGCTTCAGCTTCGTCACCGATTGATGGGTTGTTTTTTTAGAAAATCCCCTTCCTTTTCGCCCTATAATAGGACGTTTATTTCATAAATAAGTAGGTTGTAGTTATGCAAATTATTCAAGAAGCATTGACGTTTGATGATGTTTTACTCATTCCAGCACATTCAACGGTTTTGCCCCGCGAAGTGTCAATGCAAACCCAATTAACACGCGGTATTTCGTTAAATATCCCGTTAGTTTCGGCGGCAATGGATACCGTAACCGAAGCACGTTTAGCGATTGCGATTGCTCAAGAAGGCGGCATCGGGATTATTCATAAAAATATGACTATCGAACAGCAAGCTAACGAAGTTCACCGCGTTAAAAAATATGAAACGGGCGTAATTAAAGACCCGATTACCGTTACGCCAAATGTCAGTATTCGTGACGTGTTGCAGCTGACGCAAGCGAATAAAATTTCGGGCGTTCCAGTGGTTGACGGCAATGAATTGGTCGGTATTGTAACCAGCCGTGATTTGCGTTTTGAAACCCGTTTTGACGAACCTGTTTCATCCGTAATGACACCCAAAGAACGCTTAATCACCGTCAATGAAAATGCAGACCGCAAAGACGTTTTAGCGTTATTGCATAAACATCGTATTGAAAAAGTATTGGTTGTAAATGAAGCGTTTCATTTGCGTGGTTTGATTACGGTGAAAGATATTCAAAAAGCAAAAGATTATCCGAATGCCTGCAAAGATGATTTAGAACGTTTGCGCGTGGGCGCGGCAGTTGGCACGGGAAGCGATACAGAGGAACGTGTCGCGGCGTTGGTTGAAGCGGGCGTTGACGTGATAATTGTTGATACCGCGCACGGACATTCGCAAGGTGTTTTAGATCGTGTGCGTTGGGTAAAACAAAATTACCCCAATTTACAAGTGATTGGCGGCAATATCGCCACAGCGTCAGCGGCTTTGGCGTTAGTTGAAGCAGGTGCCGACGGTGTAAAAGTCGGCATTGGTCCTGGTTCAATTTGTACAACACGGATTGTAGCGGGTGTTGGCGTGCCGCAAATTACCGCAGTAAGTAATGTCGCTGATGCCTTGAAAGGCACGGGTGTTCCGTTAATTGCCGATGGTGGCGTGCGTTATTCAGGCGATGTAGCAAAAGCATTAGCGGCTGGCGCACACGCCATTATGCTAGGTGGGATGTTTGCAGGAACAGAAGAAGCCCCTGGCGAAGTGGAATTATTTCAAGGGCGTTCGTATAAATCCTATCGTGGCATGGGTTCACTTGGTGCAATGTCGCAATCACAAGGTTCAAGCGACCGTTATTTTCAAGAAGAATCAGCTGACTCGGTTGAAAAATTAGTTCCCGAAGGGATTGAAGGGCGCGTACCGTATAAAGGTTCGATGCTTGCGGTAGTTCATCAATTACTCGGAGGCATTCGTGCGAGCATGGGATATACAGGTTGTGCGACGATTGAAATTATGCACGAAAAAGCTCAGTTTGTTCGCGTGACCAGCGCGGGAATGCGTGAAAGTCATGTTCATGACGTAACGATTACTAAAGAAGCACCGAATTATCGAATGGAATAAAAGTCTGCGAATTTCGTAATTTTTAAAACGCTTTGATGGTTTAAAACTCTCAAGGCGTTTTGTTTTTTCAAGTCCGCCAATCTTTTCAAGGAAAAATCATGAAAGAAGTTGCCTCATTGCAGTACGGCGTTATTTTCAAAAAAGCCTTTTCACAAATCGATGTTTTCAACGCCTTCGTGCAAGATGTTTTAGGAATTGAATTTAGTTGTGACAAAGTCGAAACCGAAAAATCCTTTGAGCAAAAAATTGGCAATATCAAAGTCGAATTTGATTTGTATGCTGAAGATTTAAAAAATCGTGTCATCGTTGAAATTCAACATCAAAATGGCTCGGATTATTACGACCGATTTTTGCATTATCATTGCGTCGCATTGCTTGAACAAGCCGCAAAATATCGTAATTACAAACCCGATTTAACGGTTTATACGATTGTCGTTTTAACGTCTGCCGATAAGCATCAAGCCGATGTGGCAACGATTGATTTCGACCCAAAAGACCGTTACGGCAAGCCACTTGGCGAAATTAAACACAAAGTAATTTATCTCGCAGTGAAATATGTTGATGAAAATACGCC
>JBAXMT010000102.1:0-7811 GCA_037134135.1 Methylococcaceae bacterium
AAAATCGACAAAGGCGAAAGTATTCGCGTGTTTCCGTTATCGAATTGGACGGAATTGGATATTTGGCAATACATTCATTTGGAACAGATTCCGATTGTGCCGTTGTATTTCGCCAAAGAACGTCCAGTCGTTGAACGTGATGGAATGCTTATTATGGTAGACGATGACCGTATGCCGATTGGCGCAGATGAAAAAGTCGAAATGAAAAAAGTGCGTTTTCGTACATTGGGCTGTTATCCATTGACTGGCGCGGTGGAATCGGAAGCGACGACGTTACCTGAAATTATTCAAGAAATGCTGTTGACCACGACTTCTGAACGGCAAGGTCGTTTAATCGACCACGATCAAGCGGGTTCGATGGAACAGAAAAAACGCGAAGGCTACTTCTAAAATCTTATCAACAGTCATTTCAGAGAATAAAAAAATGTCCCACCAATCCGATTTAATCAGCACCGATATTAACGCTTATTTAGCGCAACACGAACGCAAAGAATTAGTGCGTTTTTTAACTTGTGGCAACGTCGATGACGGCAAAAGTACGCTCATCGGGCGATTGTTGCACGATTCAAAAATGATTTACGAAGACCAACTCGCCGCCGTTTTAGCGGACAGCGCGAAATCTGGCACAACTGGCGCGGGCAAAATCGATTTAGCGTTGCTGGTCGATGGTTTGCAAGCCGAACGCGAACAAGGCATCACGATTGACGTGGCGTATCGTTATTTTTCAACTTCGACGCGCAAATTCATCATTGCCGATACACCAGGACATGAACAATACACGCGCAACATGGCAACAGGTGCATCGACGTGTGACTTGGCGATTATTTTGGTTGATGCGCGTTACGGCGTGCAAACACAAACCAAACGTCACAGTTTTATTGCGTCATTACTTGGCATTCAGCACATTGTTGTAGCGATTAACAAAATGGATTTGGTCGAATACAGCGAAACGAAATTTGAACAAATCAAAGCCGATTATTTGGATTTTGTAAAAACACTCGATTTGCACGATATTTTGTTTATTCCGATGTCTGCGTTGGACGGCGATAACGTGGTAAATCGTAGTGAAAATATGGCGTGGTTCACAGGCAAACCTTTAATGGAAGCCTTGAACACGATTGAAATCGCCAACGACCGTAATTTCACCGATGCCCGTTTCCCCGTTCAATATGTGAATCGTCCGAATTTAGATTTTCGTGGTTTTTGTGGCACGGTTGCGGCGGGAATTTTCAAAAAAGGCGACACAATTACCGCATTGCCTTCTGGTAAAAGTAGCACCATTAAATCAATCGTCACATACGACGGCGAACTCGAACAAGCCTTTGCACCGATGGCAGTGACGCTGACACTCGATGACGAAATTGATATTAGTCGCGGCGATATGATTATTGGCACACAAGAATTTTCTCCAATTGTGGCGGATAAATTCAAAGCAAATATCGTTTGGATGGCAGAAGATTCGCTCAATATCGGCAAACAGTATTCAATTAAATTGGCGACGCGCACCGTTTCGGGTTCGGTGTCTTTGATTCATCACCGTATCGACGTGAACACGCTGGAACATCACGACGCGAATGCGTTGCAACTCAATGAAATCGGTTTGTGTACGGTTTCAGTCAATGCGCCAGTTGTGTTTGATAATTACAAAACGCACAAAGGTACAGGTTCATTTATTGTCATTGACCGTTTGACGAATAGCACAGTTGGCGCGGGTATGATTATTGGCACAGGTGAAAATGAAAACTTGCAACCCGTCAGCGTTGAAGAACGCGCTGCGCGTTTTAGTCAAATCGCGACTGCAATCAATTTAACAGGTGAAAATAGCGTTGAATCTGCGTACCAATTGGAACGTCGTTTATTCGATAACGGTCATGCCTGCACAATTTTAGAAGCGACAAATAATGTGTTAATTGCGGCAATAAATCACGCGGGGCTGATTGCGATTTGTGTAAATACCAATGCAGGTTTTACGCCGATTCAGTTTGATGCCGACACCCAAACACTTGACGACATTTATGTGGCATTGAAAGCACAGAAAGTGATTTATTAACTTAACCCAATAAAAAAATGACAGAAACAATAGACCAAATCCAAGACGAACAAGACCAAATCCGCCAACGCCGCGAAAAATTAACCGCATTGCGTGAAGAAACCATTGCCTTTCCAACTGATTTTCGCCGTTTTGTCATAAAAATCGCTTGCTCCGATAAGATTTATTATCACAATTAGCTGATTTTTCGAGGATTTATGAAACGTTTAGGAATATTTTTTTTATTTTTTTGCAGTAGTTTTTTAACTTATGCACAACAAGATCAAAGCACTTGGATGAGTAATTCTTTTCAAACGGATTTTAATGGCAGTAATTATCTTTTATTTACCGAAATTCAACCGCGTTTTAAAGAAGACACCAGCCAATTTAGTCAGCTCATTGTGCGCCCATTCGTCGGTTATAAAATTACGCCAAAATGGCAATTGTGGCTCGGTTATGCGTGGCAAGGTGAATATAATTCCCGCGATAAATTTGATTTAGCGACCAATGATATTGTTCAGCAAGCACAATGGATTGATAACATTTCGCCACAAATCAATTTGCAATATCGCTTTCGGCAAGAACAGCGTTTTATGGCAAATGCAGATCTAACGCACCGTCAGCGTCATCGTTTTCGCTTTCAATATAACATTCCTGAAAGTCAGACTTATTTTGTCGCGTTTGATGAATTATTTTTACATCTTAATTCGGTTAATCACGGTCGCTTAAAGAATACCGTGCAAAGCGGCATCAATCAAAATCGCGCTTATGTTGGCGTTGGCTATAAAATAACGCCAAAAATCCTGATTGACACAGGCTATCAATTACAATACCAAAATAATTTTCAGCGCGAAGATATGTTTAATCACGTTTGGTTAACGAATGTGTTGGTTAATTTTTAGGCTGTACCCATTTTTTTATTTTCATTATTTCACTTCTAAACTTTAAAACTTCATGACAGAAACAACAGACCAAATCCAAGACGAACAAGACCAAATTAGACAACGCCGCGAAAAATTAACCGCGTTGCGCGAAGAAACCATTGCCTTTCCAACTGATTTTCGCCGCGATGTTGTTGTTGGCGAATTGCTTGCAAAATATAGCGAACAATCAAAAGAAGAACTCGAAGAGGAACACATTCGCGTAAAAATTGCGGGGCGTATGATGACGCGCCGCATTATGGGAAAAGCGAGTTTTTCGCATTTGCAAGATATGTCAGGGCAACTGCAAGTTTATGTGGCGCGAGATAATTTGCCTGAAGGCGTTTATAACGACCAATTCAAAAAATGGGACATTGGCGATATTTTGGGGGCGGAAGGTTATTTGTTCAAAACCCAAACAGGCGAACTCAGCGTAAAAGTCGATAACATTCGTTTATTAACCAAAGCGTTGCGCCCATTACCCGAAAAGTTTCACGGCATCGCTGACCAAGAAATTAAATATCGCCAACGCTATTTAGATTTGATTATGAGCCAACAATCACGGGACGTGTTTTTGATTCGCTCAAAAGTCGTTGGCTATATTCGGAATTTTTTGATTGAACGACAATTTTTAGAAGTCGAAACGCCGATGATGCAAGTGATTCCGGGTGGCGCGACAGCACGACCTTTCACCACGCATCACAACGCGCTCGATATGGATATGTTTTTGCGGATTGCGCCAGAATTGTATTTGAAACGTCTTGTGGTTGGTGGTTTTGAACGGGTTTTTGAAATCAATCGTAATTTCAGAAACGAAGGGCTTTCGACGCGCCACAATCCTGAATTCACGATGCTGGAATTCTATCAAGCCTACGCCGAATATCATGAATTGATGGATTTAACCGAAGAAATGTTGCGCGGCATTGCACAAGAAGTTTTAGGGCAAACCATGGTGACGTATCAAGGCGAAGCATACGATTTCGGTAAACCGTTTGTGCGAATGACGGTGTTTGATTCGATTTTGCATTTCAATCCTGATTTAAAACCTGAAAACATTTCAACTCGCGAAGCCGCTTTGAAAGTCGCTGAAAATTTAAAAATTCCTGTCAAAGACGGTTATGGTTTGGGCAAAATTCAAATCGAAATTTTTGAAAAAACCGTTGAAAGTCGTTTGATGCACCCAACATTTATCACTGCGTATCCAGTGGAAGTTTCACCACTTGCACGGCGTAATGACAACGACCCACACGTTACCGATAGATTTGAATTTTTTGTCGGTGGACGTGAAATTGCCAATGGTTTCACCGAGTTAAACGATGCCGAAGATCAAGCGGCGCGTTTCCAACAACAAGTAAACGAAAAAGAAGCGGGAGACGATGAAGCGATGCACTTTGACGCGGATTATATTGTGGCGTTGGAACACGGCATGCCGCCGACCGCTGGCGAAGGCATTGGTATTGACCGTTTGGTAATGTTATTTACGGATTCACCCTCGATTCGTGACGTGTTGTTATTTCCGCACATGAGACCGAAATAAAAAATACTGGTGAAAGAAACCCGCTTTTGAAATGGCGGGTTTTTTCTTGGAAACGTAGGAAGTAAAGGAGTTCGAGATGAATTTATCCGCTCAAGAAATTAGATAGTCCCTACAAACCAATGCAGGTGGGTTAATTTTACGCAAAAACGACAATTCAGAACTTTAAAGAACCTTGATTTCTAAGGGCTTTAAAAAATGTTACCACCATTTTGATTTTTATATCTTATTGATTTTATTATCTGCACTGGTTTGCAGTGACTACCTGATTTAATCAAATTAGCGTGTAAATTTAAAAATCAGGAAAAAGTCCTATAGGCTTTCAAATCTTACAACTTTAAAATGAATTTAAGGATATGGCGTATTTTTAAATCGTTTTAACTTCATTGGTTCTCCACCGACGACATTACAAATAATCAACCCGATTAACTTAGCCATATCCCAATAATTATTCTAAAAATTATCGAAGGCTATGAATACATGAATTACGAACTAACTGGCTTACCTAAAAAAATCAGTGCTGGTGCTGACAGCGATACATTCACGATTAACAACTCTTCAATTCGTAATTTCATTATTGAGGGTGGTACAAATTCTGTTGGTACAGATGCCGTAGTTAAACCGTTTTATTTTACTGGTACATCGCTTTCAACTGTTAAAACAACATTAGACACACCGAATGCCACAGATACGATTAAATTTAATAAAACGGGAATTTTCTCTGCTTTAACGTTTTCACAGATTGAACGTATTGATTTAGCAGATGGCGTAACAGCGACATTCACCAGCGGACAATTAGATGATGCGATGGGGTCTTTGGATAATGTTAATGGCTTCAATTCAGGTTTGCATTTTTATGGCGTGGCTGGCGGTAAAACTGAAACTGTAAAAGTCATTGTCGATTATGAAGACTTCACTTTTACGCCTGCGGCAACTGTTATCGGTGCAGAACCAATTACTTACAACATGGGCGATTTTCAGTTAGACGACGCATCAACAGGCGATTTGTTTCATGATGTTTTACATTACGATGATTTTTCCAAAGAAAGTAACACAGACAGTTATGCGCGTGCCGATGGTTCAAACAATGCTGATTACGGCAAAGGTAGCAATGGTGTTGATAATGCAACTTTGCGTTTAGGCAATGACACTTATTTTAGCGGTGCAGGTAATGATTTGTTAATTGGTCATCAAGGTGCTGATTCATTGGACGGTGGAACAGGAGATGATACATTTTTAATTACCAGTTTTGGTGGTGTATTGGGCGCAGCGGGTAAAGCCGATGATGGAAATCCTGAATGGATTGCAGGTGACGTAATTATTGGTGGTGAAGGCACAGACACATTACGAATTACAGGCGGCTCGGCAACATCAACAACCGTCACGCTAACCGACAAAAATTTTAAAAGTATGGAAATCGTGCAAGTCGGCGCAACGGTTGGCAAATTAAACGTAGAAGATGGCGCGTTGCAGTTGTTGAACAATCATTATTACATCAATGCCAGCGGTTCGATTACAGGCAAAGATTTACGCACGGGTCAAACCGCTGATAACGTTATCGTCGATGCCAGTGCAATTAAAGCGAATGGACTTTCATTTGAAGGTAATGGCAATGCGAATAAATTTATTGGAACAACTAAAGCCGACACGTTTATTGGTAATGGTGGAAATGATCTTTTAACAGGTGGCGTAGGTGCAGATAAATTTGTTTTCGGCAAAATTCATACACAAACAATTACGGGCGACGCAATCACGATTCAAACTTATCAAGACGTGGCGTCTGATTTGACTGGAATTGATACGATTACCGATTTTAAAAGTGGCACAGACAAAATTGTTTTGAATACCGATATGTTTGCGGCTTTTGCTGGCAAAACAAATCTTTCCGTAGACGATTTCAAAAAATTCTTATCGTTTGATGCAAAAACACATACGTTATCTTATAACGCAGATAGCAGTCATCATGTTGATTTTGTGGTTTTAACAGGCGTTTCTGCGATAGTCGCGAGTGATTTTATTGTTGTGTAGTTTTTTGAGAATTGGGTTCTCATTAGTTGTACCTTCTTGCCGCGATGTTGAAAAACATCGTGGTTTTTTTCTTTAGAGAATTTTTATATATGAAAAAAATTATTTATACCGTTTTTACGCTAGCCGTTTCGCAATCAGTTTTCGCCGAAGACAAACCCCAAGATTTAGGCATTATGAATGTAGTGGGTGTTTCACCACTTGGCGGCAGTATTGATGCCGATAAATTACCAACGCCTGTGCAAACTGTTTCGGGCGACCAACTCGACAAAGCCCAAACCATTTCACTTTCGGAATATATCAATCGTTATTTGGGCAGCGTTCACGTCAATGAAGCGCAAAATAATCCGTTGCAACCTGACATTCATTATCGTGGTTTTGTGGCTTCGCCGTTGATGGGTTTGCCGCAAGGGCTTTCAACGTATGTGAATGGCGTGCGTTTCAATGAACCGTTTGGCGACACGGTGAATTGGGATTTAATTCCCCAAGGCGCGATTGATTCAATGGCAATGTATTCGTCGAATCCTGTTTATGGTTTGAATTCGCTGGGTGGCGCGATTGCGATTAAAACGAAAACAGGTTTTTCATCGCCGAAACATCAAGTTGAAGTTTATGGCGGTTCATTTGGACGACATTCGGAAGAATTAACCAGTGGCTGGAATAACGGCACTTGGGGTTATTTCGTTGACATCAATCATTTTGAAGAAGAAGGCTGGCGCGATTTTTCACCAACGAAAGCGGATAGGGCTTTCGGAACGCTCAGTTGGCGCGGTGATAAAGGCTCGCTTGATTTAACGCTGGGCGCGAACGATAACGATATGCGCGGCAACGGTCCTACACCGATTCAACTTTTGGCACAAAATCGAAAAGCCGTTTTCACACATCCAGACCAAACGATTACGCGGATGTTTTTCTCGGAATTGGCGGGCAGTTATGACGTGACGGACAAAATTGAAGTCAGCGGCAACACTTATTTTCGACAAAATCGCATGAAAACCTTTAACGGTGACAACAGCGATTATGACGAATGCGCTGACGAAGAAAACGCAGGTTTATTGTGTGGTGACGAAACGCCTGTGATGAATACCAACGGCGATTTAATTTCATTCGATGATTCGGTAGATGGCGCGACACGCAACACCAGCGCAACCCAAATGCGGAGCAAAGGCGGTACATTGCAAACCGCTTTTACAGGCGATTTATTCAAACATGAAAATAATTTAACCGTTGGTGCGAGTTACGACACGGCAGAAACGCATTTTGCATCAAACACTGAATTGGGTTCATTAACTGCAAGTCGCGG
>JBAXMT010000103.1:0-7734 GCA_037134135.1 Methylococcaceae bacterium
TGAAAACCAAGCAAATGGCTAGTTGGTTCTTTCCAGACATATTGTTTTAAAAGTTCTGGTACATATATCTGATCATCATCGGATTCTCTCAAAACCAACGTAATAATTGAAAATCTATTACCCTTTTCACGTTTCTGTATCATTGCGTAATCAATTTCCGTTGCTAAATAATTTTCATCTTTATATTCTTTAGTTATGAAAAATACCGCAGCACAAGAATTTTTCATGCCTTTTAACAACGCCCTTTCTAAGGATTCCCCAGCAACCATAGCATCTTCATCTAACCAAGGGTCAAATCCAGTTGCTTTTAACGCCTGAAAAAATTCTCTAACAAATGGTTTATTAACTCCCTTATGGCTCATAAAAATTCTTTTGGGCATAGATAGTTGAACCTCTTTATTTGTAACGATAAACCTAATAACTAATTCTTTTTTAATTGTGCCGAAACTTTTTGATTCTTCAATTTCAATTTCTATAGTTGGTTCAACTACTCCCCTTAACCAAATTGGAAGCTGAACATTACTAGAATCTAAAACAGAAAACATTGTATCGAGTTCGATAAACCAAACCTCATTTTTACAATAAATCCATTTTTTATCTTTTTCAGTTAATCGGTCTTCCAATATTTTCAAAACGTTACGTTTTTTAACCGATTGGTCAAATCTAAAAGTTGCAACCAAGGATTCTTCAGAATGTGGTTCAAATAAGGGTCTTGACCCCATATTCCAAATAATATCCCCACTTAATGCGAACAACCCGCATAAAAATATTTCATGTTTATCATTCATAAATTGTCAAAAATCTCACGCTGATTTAATTTTTCTTCAAATAGCTAATAGCTCACTAGCAATCAACTCCGCCTGTTTTAATACATTTTCTGTAGCTAAAAGTTGCATATCTGGTGGATAACCATATTTATTTAAAATCCGTTTAATATGTCTGCGTATGTTGGCTCTCGCAGATTCTTTGATTGTCCAGTCAATTGACACACTCTCTCTAATCTTCTCTGTTAAAACAACAGCAAGTTCACATAGCACCTCGCTTTTTATTAACTCTTTTGCACTATCATTATTGGCGACTGCTGTATAAAACGCATATTCAAAATCAGTTAATCCTAATGCTTTTGCTTCACTATCACTTGACACGATTTCTTTGCTGATTTTAATCAGCTCTTCAATCACTTCAGCGGCTGTTAGAATTTTATTCTGATAACGTTGTATAGTATCGGTCAGCATATCCATCAAACTTTTACTTTTGACTAGATTCTTTTTAGAGCGTGTTTTCAATTCATCTGTCAGTAGCTTTTTCAATACCTCAAGGGCAATGTTCTTATGTTTCATTCCCTGAAGTTCTGCTAAAAACTCATCCGATAAAACTGAAATATCAGGTTTTTTAATTCCTGCCGCATCGAAAATATCAATTACCTGTTCTGATACTAAGGATTTATCAATCACCTGACGAATCGTTGTTTCAATGTCTTCATCCGTTCTGCCAGAATCAGTAGCATCAAATTTTGCTAACCTTGCTTTGACGGCTTGGAAAAATGCCATTTCATCTTTAATTACCATTGCTTGTTCATGGGGAATAGCAATCGCAAAGGCTTGTGATAATTTAGTTACTTCATCAATGTAACGTTTTTTACCTCTGTTTATTATTTTGCCTTGTTTATCCGTTTTATTGTCAAAACTTAAAATGTGTTCTTCAGCGGCTAGGATAAGTGATAATTTTCGAGAAGTATCCGCTGTGAAAAAATCACTGTAATCAAAACCATGATACATAGCTGAAACTACTTCTTTTTTCTCTAGCATAGCGGCTACAGCTTGTTCTTGCAGAAGTGTTGGATCGCCTTTTCCTCCAGCATCCGTATAAAAAGATAAGGCTTGTTTTAAGTCTGCGGCAATCCCTAAATAATCAACCACTAATCCTGCTGGTTTATCTTTATAAACACGATTAACACGAGCTATGGCTTGCATCAAATTATGACCTTGCATTGGTTTATCAATGTACAAGGTGTGCAAACTTGGTGCATCAAAACCTGTGAGCCACATATCACGAACAATGACTAATTTCAGTTCGTCACTATCATCTTTCATTCGTTCAGCTAACATTTTACGTTGCTGTTTAGTAGTGTGATGTTTAGATATTTTTTCACCGTCTGAAGAGGCTGATGTCATTACCACTTTGATAACGCCTTTGTTTAAATCGTCTGAATGCCATTCTGGTTTTAACTTGATAATTGCCTCGTATAAATCCACTGCAATTTTACGCGACATACTGACAATCATGCCTTTACCAGCAAAAACTTCCTGTCTTGCTTCAAAATGGCTGACAATATCCTGAGCGATATTTTTAATGCGGCTTTCACTACCCAATAAACTTTCTAATTGAGTTTGTTTTGCTTTGGCTTGTTGAGATTCTGTTAAATCATCTTGAGCTAATTCTTGGTCTAACTCTGCAATGAGTTTTTTACCTTCTTCACTCAATGCAATTTTAGCTAAACGGCTTTCATAGAAAATTCTAACCGTTGCTCCATCTTCAACCGCTTGTGAAATATCATAAATATCAACGTAATCACCAAAAACCGCAGGTGTATTAGCATCAGCTTTTTCAATTGGTGTACCTGTAAATCCTAAATAGGTTGCATTAGGCAAAGCATCTCGCAAATACTTAGCAAAACCATAAACGATTCTTTTACCAATGATTTCACCGTTAGCATCTTTTTCATCAACGGTTTTTGCGGCAAAACCATATTGTGTTCGATGGGCTTCATCAACCACCACAATGATGTTTCGGCGATTAGATAATTCATCGTACACATTCCCTTCATCGGGCTGGAATTTCTGAATCGTTGAAAATACCACACCACCTGATGCAACTTTTAATAAGTCTTTGAGTTGCCCTCTATCTTCAGCTTGTTTAGGTTCTTGGCGAAGTAATTGTACTGAAGCGGCAAAGGTATCAAATAACTGGTCATCTAAATCGTTTCTGTCAGTAATCACCAGCACAGTTGGATTATCAAGACCTAAAACAATTTTTCCTGTGAAAAACACCATTGATAACGATTTACCACTACCTTGTGTATGCCAAACAACCCCAGCTTTTTTATTGCCTGATTCATTACTAGCAAGTAACGTTGAATTGATGGCTTTATTGACGGCGTAATACTGGTGATAAGCCGCTATTTTCTTAACCGTATGAATGCTAATTACATCCGTAATCGCATCAACCTTTTTTGATTTTTCAAACACCACAAAATGACGTACCAAATCCAGTAATGTCTTTTTGTTTAACATTCCATTGATAAGCGTTTCAAGTTGACTGACTAAATGTGATTCTTCGTTTTTACCATCAACAGTTTTCCATGTCATAAAACGTGAAAAATCAGCAGATAATGAACCTGCTTTAGCTTCTAAACCATCCGAAATAACCAGCAACGCATTGTAAGTAAATAAGCTAGGAATGGTGGCTTTATAAGTTGTGAGTTGCCTATAAGCCGATTGGATTGTGGCATCTTCACTGGTTGGATTTTTAAGTTCAATCACAACCAATGGCAAACCATTTACGAACAAAATCACGTCAGGACGTTTTTCTTGGTGATTTTCAATAACTGTAAATTGATTAACCACTAAAAACTCGTTGTTTTCAGGATTATCAAAATCAATCAACATGACAGAATCACCACGTTCGTGACCATCTTTTTGATAAGTCACTTTCACGCCTTCAGTGAGCATTCGGTGAAAAGTTTCGTTATTGGCTAATAATTCAGGGGAATGAATCCTCTCAACTTCTTTTAAGGCTTGTTGTCTTGCTGATTCAGGAATGGTGGGGTTTATGTTATTGATTGCAGATTGCAAACGCTCAATAAGTAGAACATCAGAATAATTTTCACGTTCTGGTTGTTCGTAAAAATAGCCCAAACGTTCAAAAAGTTTGATTGCGAAATCTTCAATAACTGATTCTGTTAAACGGCTCATTCTTCTCCCTCTTCCATTTCATCTTGAGTTCCTATGAAATTTTTATATTCTGCTTCATAAGCCTGTGAATCTAATCCATAAAGAATTTCACTAGCAGTAAATGAATAATCACCCATTTCAAACTCACCGTAAAAGCCATCCCAAAAATCATTGAATTCTGTTAATTCTTCGTCATCTACATTTTCTTTTATTGTTGGAATATGTTCCTTCTCAAACGCACGAATTAAAAAAACAGCAATTACCAATGTACTATCTATAAGAAATTCTCTTGTGAGAGTATCAGTTGATTCGTTACGAATTTTTATTTCTTCTGACGTTCGACCATGAGAAATGATGCCAATCTTATTCCGTAATTCACCTATTTCCTGACCAATCGTTGCCAAAGAACTTGATATTTTCATTTCAAATTTTTTTGAACCATAACCTAAAGCGGAACATGTTTGTTTAATAACACCATTGATTTTTGAATTAGGTTCAAGATCGATGCCTTTTACACTACAAATCTCTTTGCCGATACTTTCAAGTAATGCCTTAGTGTTTTCTAATGCTTGACTGAAATCAGATTCTATATACAATTCAATCCGATCAACATAACTGTTTAAATACGACCATCTCCCATGTTGTTCAATCAACTTCCGCAATTTTTTCATTAAAATCTCACCCGAACTTCACCACTCATCAACTTCGGTAACAAATTATCACGGAGTTTTTCGAGTGTTTTTATTTGTTTTTTATTAGTTTTAATTTTTTCAAACATCCGAATCGACAGCATTTCAAATTTTTCTAAAATTTCTCCATTTGGAGAATTTATTGGAATTTCTTTTATGTCAGATTGGCGAATTAGTGGCTGTGTACTTCCAGCGTTATAATCGCCCAAGCGTGCTGTTTTTAGAACAAAATATACAAAGTAAAAGTATTTTACGTTTCTAAAAACAAGAGTGTTATCTGAAAGCCATATTTTCTCTTTATCAATAATAAAGATATTACCTAATGTTCCAACACGACCAGTAAATAACAATTTTTCATTGAACAAAAAATCATTTGTACGTCCTATTTCTCCATTTGCACCAAATACAGAATAAGCTCCATTTTCTACTAATTGCTCTTTTTTAAGACCTTTACCACTAGATATTTCAAAAAAATTACCTAACGGCACTTCTTCCCAATCCTCACTCGCTTCCTCAATAAACCACTGCCTAAAAAGCGTTTCTGCCATTGCTTCAAGAGTTTTATTTTGGCGGTGCAGGAGGTCGATTTTATCGTCTAAACTGCTTAGAACGGTGGCAATGGCTTGTTGTTCTATTACTTCAGGAAGTTTAAAAGAGAATTCTTTTATTTGTGATGGACTAATATGAGGTACTGCTGTTCCTGTCTCAACGGATAGAATATGTTGTGTAAATTCTTTACTTGCAATTAAATACCGCAAAAAATCTTTTTTTATTCTATCTCCACTTCTTATACAAGCTACTCGTTGAACTAATAGTGATGGTATGTCAAAACGTGAAATTACAGAAAATTTTAATCCCGCTTCAATCCAAGGTCTATCCATCGCAAGAACCACATCCCCCTCACGCAACTGATATATAGGATCTATAGTAGAATCATCGCTAGACCAACGTTTTACTCCATCCCATCTCAATTTACCCTGAACGATATTATCACCTCGGAGAAGTCTAGTATCTTGTAAATTATTTGTATATTGACTACTTTTAAATGGAAAACCAGTTATTAAATTAACCTCTTTCCCAAGAGTTGTTTCTTTCCATTCACTCATTCTTCACCTTCCACAAGTTTTGCACCGTGCAGACGTGATAATTTACGGTCAAACGTATGCAATACCATCTGCTTATTCTTTGCATCATTGAGAATTAAACAATCTGCAAAACCCGCATTACTGGCACTGAAAATGGTTAAAGCATTATCTAAACTTGCTTTATCTTCTAAGTGAATGTTTGGATGTTGCATTAACTTTTCCAAAACTAAAATGATTTGTTCTTTAGTGAATTTATAGGTGCTTTGTAAAACCCAAACCGTTTCAATTAACACAATTCGACAAACCCAAACCTCGCCATGCTTGTTGAGTAATTGACGTGCAAGTTGTGATTGTTCTTCAGCCTCTGAATCTTTAACTAGCAATCGAACTAAAACATTCGTATCAATTGCAATCATTGAAACGTTCCTGACCTTGTTGTGAAATTGCCTGTTCCATTTCTTCCAATGAAACGCTATGAGATGCCGTTAAAATTCCAAATAAATCATCAAAAGGATTTGGTTTAGAAGATTTAACTTTAGGCTCTTCAAGTAATGTTAAAAATGCTCGTCCAGCAGGTAATTTATTAGCTACAGGATCGATAGAATGAACAACACCGTTATAATCAATTTGAACTTCAATCGTTTGTAACATGACTTACTCCAAGTTTATGTTAGCTAAATTTTCAGCAATGGCTTTATTTAATTCAGATTCTTCTAAAAGTTGTGATTCAAATTCAGCTTTAAGACTTGCAAAACGTTCTTTAAAATCAAAATCATCCTCTTCATCAGGTAATCCTACATAACGCCCTGCGGTTAAAACGCAATCCAATTCTTTGACACGTTCAATCGAAGCGGCACAACAAAACCCTTTAATGTCTTCATAATTACCATTTGGATTACGCCAGTTGTGATAAGTATCTGCAATTTGCTTTATATCGTCTTGTGATAATTCACGAGTTCGGCGATTGATTAAATGCCCTAAATTTCGAGCATCAATAAACAAAATTTCATTACTGCGGTTTCGATATTTGCCACCTTTACGATTACGATTCATAAACCATAATGCGGCGGGGATTTGGGTATTGAGAAATAGTTTTGCAGGTAAATTGACAATGCAATCGATGACATTAGCATCTTCAATTAAAGCACGGCGAATATCGCCTTCACCACTGGTTTTAGAGGTTAATGCACCTTTTGATAACACAACACCAGCTTGACCTTCAGGTGATAAGTGATAGAGAAAATGTTGTAACCATGCAAAGTTAGCGTTACCAGCAGGAGGTGTTCCGTATTGCCAACGTCCATCATTTCTCAATAATTCACCACTCCAATCACTGACATTGAAAGGCGGATTAGCAATAATAAAATCAGCTTTTAAATCTTTGTGAGCATCGTTTAAAAATGAACCTTCATTATTCCATTTCACTTGTTCACTGTTGATGCCACGAATAGCAAGGTTCATCTTAGCTAATCGCCAAGTCGTTTGATTGCTTTCCTGTCCATAAATTGAAATATCACTGATTCGTCCTTGATGTTCTTCAACAAACTTTTCGGACTGTACAAACATTCCCCCACTACCACAACAAGGGTCAAATACCCGTCCTTTATAGGGTTCAAGCATTAAAACCAATAATTCAACAATACTGCGTGGTGTATAGAATTGTCCGCCTTGTTTTCCTTCAGCAAGTGCAAATTCCCCTAAGAAATACTCAAATACATGACCTAATACATCGGCACTACGAGCTTTTGCATCACCTAAAGCAATGTTGCCAACCAAATCAATCAATTCACCTAAACTGGTAGGGTCTAAGTTTTGTCGTGCAAAAACTTTAGGTAAAACGCCTTTTAATGAATTGTTTTCTTTTTCAATTGCATCCATCGCCTCATCAACTAAATTTCCAATTTTAGGTTGTTTAGCTTGTGCTTGTAAAAATGACCAACGGGCTTGAGGTGGAACAAAAAAGATATTATCGGCTTGATATTCGTCACGGTCTTCAGGGTCTGCACC
>JBAXMT010000104.1:0-7627 GCA_037134135.1 Methylococcaceae bacterium
GGTCTTGAAATTCCTATACCTGAAGCTGTTTGATTTCATAATGAGAATTGCTGATAATGCGCTACTTTTAACTCTTTCCCAATTCAGGAATAATAAATGTGGTTTAAAAATTTAAGTGTTTTTCGTTTAACCGAAGAATTTCCTTTTAACGACGAAACACTCGCTGAAAAACTCGAAACAATGGCGTTTCACCCTTGCTCTAGCCAACAAACCTTTAGTTTTGGTTGGACTGCACCGCTCGGTAAAGGGGCAGAGCAATTAGTTCATAGCTCAAATAGCTTTTTGATGATTTGTGCCAAAAAAGAAGAGCGCGTTTTACCGACTTCGGTTGTGAACGAAATGCTGCAAGAAAAAATTGAGGAAATTGAAGAAAAAGAAGGTCATAAACTTTCTAAAAAAGCCAAAGCAGAACTCAAAGACAATTTGATTTTTGAATTATTGCCGCGTGCATTCACATTTTCACACAACACGTTTGCATACATTGATACGAAAAATGGTTTTGTCATTGTTGATACAGCGTCAGCTAAAAAAGCCGAAGATTTATTGAGTGCATTGCGTAAAACATTAGGTGGATTGGCTGCGATTCCTTTGAACACCGTTGATAAACCTGTGTTGACGATGACCGAATGGTTATTAAATCAAAATCCGCCTTCTGAAATTACGATTGAAGATGAATGTGAATTGCGTGCGCCTGAAGAAGATGGCGGCATTATTCGATGTAAACGTCACGATTTAGCCGCGCCTGAAATCAAAAACCATTTGGATATTGGCAAACAAGTCATTAAATTAGCATTGAATTGGGAAGAACGTTTGTCATTTGTTTTGGATGAAAATTTGGGTGTAAAACGTTTGAAATTTTTAGATTTGATTCAAGAACAAGTCGGCGAATCCGAAGCATCAACCTTTGAAGAAAAATTCGACATAGATTTTTCAATTATGACTGCAGAATTGGCGAAATTTTTGCCAAGTTTGTTAGCAATTTTTGGCGGCGAAAACCGCGCTTAAACACTTAACTTTTTATTATTTCGGAGACAAAAAATGACTATGGATGACCGTGACGGTTTTATTTGGCAAGATGGGAATTGGGTAGATTGGCGCGACGCAAAAGTTCACGTTTTGACCCACACATTGCATTACGGTTTAGGTGTTTTTGAGGGCGTTCGCGCTTATCACGCTGAAAAAGGCACGGCAATTTTCCGTTTGCAAGAACACACGGACAGATTATTCCGTTCAGCGCACATCATGAATATGAAATTGCCGCACACGAAAGAAGAATTAAACCAAGTTCAAATCGACGCACTCAAAAAAAACAATTTAGATACCGCGTATATTCGCGTGATGAGCTTTTTAGGTTCGGAAGGAATGGGTTTGCGTGCTGATAATTTGAAAGTTCATACAATGGTTGCCGCGTGGGCGTGGGGGGCGTATTTGGGTGTCGATGCTATTGAAAAAGGCATTCGCATTCGCACTTCATCTTACACGCGCAACCATCACAACAGCACATTTTGCAAAGCGAAAGCCAACGGAAATTACATCAATTCCATTTTGGCATTGCAAGAAGCCCAAGCCAACGGTTATGACGAAGCGTTAATGTTGGATCATCAAGGTTTTGCCGCTGAAGGCAGCGCGGAAAATTTATTTATTATTCGCAAAGGCGTGATTTACACACCTGAAACTACGTCGGCATTAGAAGGCATTACCCGCGATTCTGTGATGACGATTGCGCGTGATTTAGGTTATGAAGTGATTGAAAAACGCATTACCCGCGACGAAATTTATGTGGCGGATGAAGCATTTTTCACGGGTTCAGCAGCAGAAGTTACTCCGATTCGTGAACTCGATAATCGTCAAATTGGAACAGGCAGTCGTGGTGTGATTACGGAGCAATTACAAACCGCTTATTTTGATGCAGTTCATGGTCGCAGCAACACTTATGCGGAATGGTTGACTTACATTTAATCTCGTCGTCTTACACCCTCGATTTGAAAAAATTGGGGGTGTAAAATTCCGAATTCAACCATTTTATTCAGCTGTTAAAAACAAGAATTGGCTCAAAAAATATGACGTTCAAAACGATGACTCAACGCCCATTTTTTAAAGACTTTATCCTAACTATTGGATTGGTTTTCGTTTATTTTATCGCTGGAAAAATCGGTAATTTATTCGTTATTCCACCCAATTATGCGACTGTTATTTTTCCACCGTCAGGCATCGCTTTAGCAGCCATTTTACTTTACGGAAATAGGGCAGGGTGGGGCATTTTTCTTGGCGCGTTATGTCTTAATAGTTTTATTGCAGTTAATGTAAATGCTGTTTTAATCTCGTTGGGTGTAGCCGTTGGTGCAACGCTCCAAGCATTTGTAGCGGCATATTTAGTACAACGATTCGCTGCAAAACCCACTTTTTTATCGAGTACGAAAAACATTTTACTGTTTTTATTTTGCGGCGGAATGGTGAGTGCTTTGGTGAATTCGACACTTTCTGTTTCGTCGTTAGTTGCCGCTGGTTTAATGCCCGAAGACACATTTTTCATGAATTGGTTATCGTGGTGGGGCGGCGATGCGTTAGGCATTATGATTTTTGCACCGCTCATTTTGATATGGTTTTCAAAAGAAAATCTCGCTTGGCAAGGTAAAAAATGGCAAATCACATTACCAATTGTCGTCGTGTTTATTCTTACGGTGACAGCCGTTTTTTATGAAATAAAAATCAGCAATGAACGCATCAAAATGGAATTTGATGAACGTGCAAAAGATTTAAGTCATGTCATGGAAACATCTGTTACATCACATTTAAATTTACTACATTCTTTCAGTAGCTTTTATGCGTCATCAACGTTAGTTGATAGAAATGATTTCTATATTTTTGCTACTGAACAATTAAAATATTTTCAAGATATTCAAGCGGTAGGATGGTCGCCAATTATTTTGGCTACTGATCGAGCTGCTTACGAAAAAAGAGTACAAAAAGAAGGCTATCCAACCTATCAAATTACTGAACGTGATGAAAATAAAAGCATCGTCCGAGCAAAAAATCGTTCCGAATATGTGCCAATTGATTTTTTAGAGCCGTATCAAGGTAATGAAAAATCAATGGGATTTGATTTTAATTCAAACGATTCGCGGCGCGAAGCGTTTGAAAAAGCAAGAGATACCGATGGTGTATCGGTAGGAACACTCATTATTTTGTTTCAAGATGAAGTTTTTAAACAAAAAAAAGGCTTCATTGCCTTTGCGCCAATTTATCATCCAAATTTACCCCACCAAACGCTAGAAGAACGACGTGACGCGATTGCTAGTTATGTATTTGTAGTATTTCGAGCAAGTGACATGATTATCAACGCATTTAAACATCAAAACTTATCAGGTTTGGCTTATCGGTTGATTGATGAAAATGCGCCTGAAAATGAGCAAACATTATTTGTTAGTTACGATTACGAACACATGCCGCTCGACACAATAAAATCAAGAGATAATTTATCGCTGATTAGTCGCACCAGTTTTGATGTGGGCGGTGGAAGAATCTGGCAGCTTGAAATTGTACCAACACCTGATTATTTTATTGAGCATAGTTCTAAAAACATTTGGTTGATTTTATTACTGGGATTTGTATTGACGCTGCTCACCATCATCGGAATGCTAATGACTGCGAAGCGTCAATATCTGATTCAAATGACAAATGATGAACTTTCGCAATTTAAAATGGGCTTCGATAGTTTGATAACGAGCGTTATTTTTATTGATAATAATCGTGAGATTATTTATGCGAATGATTCGGCAATCGAACTGTTAAAAAATACAAAACCAGATTTTGATATAACGAATGTCCTTGGACAAAGCATTGATCAAATTCATAAAGACCCAGATGGTGTTATCAGCACCCTCGCTGGTTTAAATGGTTCGATTGAATTAAAAATATCAGCGGGCGATTATGTTTTGACTATAGCTATTAGTCCGTTAGTTAACAAAAAAGGGCAAAGAATCGGTGCGATTGCAGAAGCTCAAGACATCACAGAAAAAGAAAAGCGAACGATAGCACTACAGAATTCGCTGCACGACAATGAAGTGCTAACTCGTACCATGACGCACATGCAAAAAGTCGAAAGTATTGGGCGAATGACATCAGGTATTTCGCACGATTTTAATAACATTTTGGCGTGTATGCTCGGTTATAACGAGATGAATAAATATGCTGCCGAAGATGTGAGTGATAAATCGTTACAAGCTGAAATTGAGGGGAATACACAACAAATTCAACTTGCGGGTCAAAGAGCGGTTGATTTGATTGCAAAAATGATGACTTATTGTCGCCAAGATACGCAAAAAGAAAAAATGAATGTGTTGCCTACGAAGCAAATAATTGAAGAAACATTGTTGATGTTGCAACCTGCGTTGACGAGTGTGATTAAGCTGGAAACATTTTTCGAGAGTGACGCAACCATTCAAATTGATGCAGGTGATTTACAGCAAGTGTTAATGAATTTAGCGGTCAATGCGCGAGATGCGATGAATGAACATGGCGGAATTATTAGTTTTGCAGTGAATCACGTTGTTGATATCAAAGCCTATTGTATTGCGTGTGCTGCGGTTATTCAGGGCGATTTTATTGAATTAAGCGTATCCGATAACGGTGAAGGAATTGAACCTAAAATTATTCATCGGCTTTTTGATCCATTTTTTACGACTAAACCACAAGGCGAAGGCACGGGATTGGGATTGTCGGCATTAAGTGGCATCGTGCATCAATCGTCTGGACATATTTTGGTGGAATCACATCAAGGTGAATTTAATCACGGTACGCGGTTTAATTTGTTGTTTCCCGTTTTGAGAGAAAATTGAAAATTTAACCAGAAAACGTGATTGCCGTTCAGATTTATTTTGAGATAAAAATAAGTGTGAAAAGTGTACGGTAGGGAAGCGCGATGTTAGACTTACGCGCATAATTTATGGTCTTTTTTAACTTCATTTTTAAGTAAACCTACATGGATAATTTCGATTCCACTCAAAATAGTTTAGTTAGTGTTCATAACTTAACGTTTTCCCGTGGCGAAAAGAAAATTTTTGATGATATTTCACTCGAAATTGAGCGTGGCAAAATCACCGCAATAATGGGACCAAGCGGAACAGGTAAAACCACGTTATTGAAAGTCATTGGCGGACAACTTTTTCCTGCAAAAGGTTCTGTGACGGTAAATGGACGTAATGTTCATCATTTGAAACGTGACGAACTTTATACTTTGCGAAAACGCATGGGAATGTTATTTCAAAGTGGTGCGTTACTTACAGATATGAATGTTTTTGATAACGTCGCTTATCCCGTGCGTGAACACACGCATTTACCCGAATCCATGATTCGCTCGTTGGTATTGATGAAATTGGAAGCGGTCGGTTTGCGCGGCGCACGCGATTTAATGCCGAATGAATTATCAGGCGGCATGGCGCGACGAGTAGCTTTAGCGCGTGCGATTGCTTTAGATCCAATGATGATAATGTACGACGAACCATTTACAGGACAAGATCCAATTTCAATGGGCGCGTTGGTATTATTGATTAAATCGTTAAACACGACGTTAGGTTTAACCAGCATTATCGTTTCCCACGATGTTCACGAAACACTCGCGATTGCAGATTACATTTATGTACTTTCAGAAGGTAAAGTCATTGGAAAAGGTTCACCAGAAGAAATCAAACAATCGTCGTCCGAATGGGTTCAGCAATTCATGAATGGCGCGGCAGATGGTCCAGTGCATTTTCATTATCCAGCGAAAGAATATATGGACGATTTACTTCATTCTGACAAACCATTTAAGCCATTATCTTCACGTCAACGTCCACCAAGTGACAGACACGCAAAACGGAAACGGTATTCGTAATGGAATTTTTTCGATATTTAGGTGCAACAACTCGTGAAAGTTTTACTAAACTTGGGCGAGGTAGTTTTTTTCTCATCAGTATTTTAGCGGGTATTTCGAGCGTTTGTGTTCGCCCGCGTTTATTGCTAAAACAATTACATTCGGTTGGCGTACTTTCGTTTTTAATTATTACCATTTCTGGCTTATTTGTCGGCATGGTTTTGAGCTTGCAAGGGTTTTACATTTTATCGCGTTTTGGTGCAGAAGAAACGTTAGGCGTGATGGTTGCTACTTCATTGGTGCGTGAACTTGGTCCTGTCGTTGCGGCATTATTATTCGCGGGTCGTGCAGGGTCTGCATTGACCGCAGAAATCGGTTTAATGAAAGCTACGGAACAATTGTCGGGCATGGAAATGATGGCGATTGACCCAATTAAACGTATTATTTCACCGCGTTTTTTAGCGGGATTTTTATCGATGCCATTACTCGCTGCGTTATTTAGTGCAGTGGGAATTATTGGCGGACAAATGGTTGGCACAGGCTTATTAGGCGTAGATGACGGCGCGTATTGGTCACAAATGCAAGCCAACCTCGATTTTCGTGGTGACATTATTAACGGTATTATTAAAAGTGTCGTTTTTGGTTTTATCACATCATGGATTGCATTATTTGAAGGTTACGACGCAATTCCAACTGCTGAAGGCGTGAGTCGCGCCACCACTCGAACCGTTGTAAATTCAGCGTTTAGTATTTTAGGATTAGATTTTATTTTGACCGCGCTTATGTTTGGAGATAATTGAGTTATGCCGCACACCCACACTCAAGACACGTTAGTTGGGCTATTTGTTGCTACTGGAATTGCCAGTTTATTTTTTTTGGGTTTACAAGTTAGCAATTTAAGTTCATTTTCACACGGAAATACTTATGAAATTACCGCACGATTTTCAAATTCGGGCGGATTAAAAGTGAAATCAGCTGTTTCCGCCGCTGGCGTAAAAATTGGTAGCGTAAAATCAATTACTTTTGACCAAAAAACGTATGAATCCGTTGTAAAAATGGACATCGATTCACAATACAAAACGTTACCAGATGATAGTTCCGCAAGCGTTTATACCGCTGGATTATTGGGCGAACAATATGTCAGCCTTGATGGTGGCGGTTCAGACGAGTATTTGAAAAATGGCAGCAAAATTGAAATCACCAACTCTGCGTTGGTATTAGAAAAAGCTCTCGGACAATTCTTATTCAAATCCGCTGAAGAAAAAAAAGCCACTCCGCCACCCGCTAATGATAAAAAAGGGAAAAAATGAGTAGTAGTAAATTAAACATCGTTTCTAAAGGCAACGGACGGTGGTTGATTCACGGTGAACTTACTTTTGCCAGCATTCATGGAAAATTAGTCGAATCACCGCCGTTTTTGCGTGGTGGAAAAAATATCATTTTAGATTTCGCACAAGTCACCAATACCGACAGCGCAGGACTTGCATTGATGATTGAGTGGATAAAAATTACACGCCACTACCGTATACAATTGCATTTTAAAAATGTGCCGACACAATTGCTCAATTTAGCTAAACTCAGCGGGTTGGATAAAACCCATTATTTTTCACTCAAATTAAATAAAACGACCTAATTCATGGATAAATTGATTATTACTGGCGGCGCACGACTTGATGGCGAACTGCGAATTTCGGGGGCAAAAAATGCCGCGTTGCCAATTTTAGCGGCGACATTGTTATCGCACGCGCCTGTCAGTATCGGCAACGTTCCACATTT
>JBAXMT010000105.1:0-7622 GCA_037134135.1 Methylococcaceae bacterium
ATTTACGGTTATCGGTCAACGCAATAATGAACAAAAAGAAAAATCAGCAAATCGCCTTTCTTTGTGGCGCATTACTTTTTCCTACTTTCGCATTCGCCGAAGTGCTGGATAACATTATTGCGGTCGTTGAAGATGACGTGATTTTGGAAAATGAATTACAAAAAGAAGTTTCAACAATAGAACAACGCATTGCCGCAAGCAAGTCACCGCTACCGCCATTGTCAGTTTTGCGTCATCAAGTTTTAGAACGGATGATTATCGATAAATTGCAACGTCAACTCGCAGAAAAAGCAGGGATCAATATCAGCGAAGAAACGTTAAATTCATCTGCCGCTGACATCGCAAAACGCAACAATATGTCACCCGAAGAATTTCGTGTTGAACTCGAAAAACAAGGCATGAGTTACGCAGCGTTTTTGGAAAATATGAAAAATGAAATCGTCGTCAATGAATTGCGCCAACGTGAAATTGGCGGACGAATCAAAGTGACTGACCGCGAAGTTGAACATTATTTAGAAACACAAGGTAAAGTCGGCGAAGATTTGGTGCAATATCATTTGGGACATATTTTAATTGCATTGCCCGAAGGTGCGGCGGCAAACGCCATTCAAAAAGCCCAAGAAAAAGCCAATGAGTTAGTGAAAAAATTACGCGCTGGACAAGATTTCACCCAAGCTGCTATAGCTGAATCTAATGACGGCAACGCGCTCAAAGGTGGCGATTTAGGCTGGCGAACATTGAAAGATATGCCAACATTATTTGTCGGTGAAGTCGGAAAATTACGACAAGGTGATATTTCTGAACCGTTACGAAGTCCAAGCGGTTTTCATATTATTAAAATGCTCGAACTCAAAGGATTGGCTGACGGTCACACGGTTGTTAAAACAAAAGTGCGCCACATTTTAATTAAAACCAACGAACTTGTGGACGATGCCGAAGCAAGCAAACGCGCTTGGACATTAAAAGAACGCATTTCAAGTGGCGACGATTTTGCCACATTGGCACGCGCTAATTCTGACGATAAAGGTTCAGCAATTAAAGGTGGTTCGCTGGATTGGGTAGAATCGGGTGCATTGGTTAAACCGTTTGAAGAAGCGATGACTAAATTAAAAATTAACGAAATTAGCGACCCCGTTCAAACACAATTTGGCTGGCATATTATTCAAGTGTTAGATCGCGAAAATCGAGATAACAGCGCGGAATTCAAAAAAAATCAAGTTCGTGATGCCATTCGCAAACGCAAAATTGAAGAAGAAACTGAATTGTGGATGCGAAAATTACGCGATGAAGCCTTCGTTGAAATCAAAGAAAACCGCTTGTAATTTTTTATGGTTGAAAATAACACGTTTGAAATCATTGTTGGTCAGCTACGCGGCATCATTAAACACCGTCATCTTGATGGGAAACGCAATGCTGTTTTAATTTTAGCGAATGAACTAGAGATTAGTCCGCTAGATTGTGCCGCAGCATTGTTGTCACTGCATTTTGAAGGCGATGTTACGTCACCGCCGCCCCCGCCGATTCAAACCGTTACGGTTGAACCGCTCGATTTGCCACCAATTAAATTACAGCGTTATCGTTTAGATGTTGGCAAAAAACAGCGTGTTGAACTCGAATGGCTTAAAACTATGCTGATTGAAGAATCAGGCGTTGATAGAAATAACATTCAAAACATCAGCATTCGTAACGATTACACGTTATTAGAATTGCCCGACGAAATGCCGTCCGATATTTTTTTGCATTTAAAAAACATTGATGTGAATGGTTATAGGCTCAACATTAAACGATTAAAAGTGCGTAAATCGACACCGAAATCTAACAGCAATCGCTTCCGTCGTAGACGCTAAATTATGATTAAAATTGAATATATTAAAAATCCTGAGCAACTTGATGATTTGTGTCAGCGTATTGAAAGTGAGCCTTGGATTGCGGTTGATACCGAGTTTTTGCGTGAAAAAACCTATTATCCAAAATTCTGTTTATTGCAATTAGCGACACCGAATTGGGTGGCGTGCGTTGATCCAATGGCGTTCCCCAATTTAAACAAACTTTTTGATGCAATTTATAATCCTGCTGTCATTAAAGTTTTTCATTCTTGCCGCCAAGATTTAGAAATTTTTTATCAACTAACGGGCAAATTACCCACACCGATTTTTGATACGCAAATTGCTGCACCATTATTGGGTTTTCAAGACAATGCGGGTTATGCAATGTTGGTTTCGACTTTTTTAAATATCAATTTGAATAAAGCGCACACGCGAGCAGATTGGAGTCATCGCCCGTTGAGTGATGATGAAATTAAATATGCAGCGGATGACGTGATTCATTTATGTGCTATTTATCAACACATGACGAAACAATTAACTGAATTGGGGCGAATGGATTGGTTGGTTGACGACTTTGCAGCATTGGAAAATCCAGAACAATATAAAACTGAACCCCAAAATGCGTGGTTAAAAGTCAAAAGTAAAAGTAAATTAACAGGCAAACAGTTGTCGATTGTTCAAGCAGTTTCGCAGTGGCGTGAAATTACCGCACAAAAAGAAAATCGTCCTAAAAATTGGTTATTGCGTGATGAAGTGTTGTTTGATTTCGCAAAATTACAACCTGAAACCACGGAAGCCTTATCAAAAATTCGTGGCATCGGTGAACGAGCGGTGAATTATTACGGTAAAGAATTGTGTGCGTTAATTAAAAAAGCGAAAAATACCCTGCCCATTCCAATACCTGAATATACAAAAAGTATTTCTGGCAAAGACCAACAACAAGAAGCAATTATTGATATTTTGTTTTCATTAGTGCGAATTCGAGCCGAAGAAAATAGGTTGAATCCATCAATTTTGGGGACTCGCAACGATTTAGAAGCATTGTTGAACGGTAATGCCGAAGATTGTTTATTGTTACGCGGCTGGCGTTTTTCAATGGTGGGAAAAGAATTACAACAATTATTGCGTGGTGAAGTACATTTAAAAATTAAAGACGGAAATTTACAATTTATCAGTTAAAAAAACGGCTTTAATTCTACCGTTTCGTTTCTGTTAAATTTGCAAATGCACCCGCCACATTTTCTGTTTGCGTCGATTGTAAAATATCTTGCACACGCCCATTTGCTTTAATCTGTCCACGATGCAACACAATCAAATGGTCTTCAGGATAAACTTCGTCCATTAAATGACTTGCCCAAAGTACAGCAATTTTTTCATCGGCAACGAGCTGATGCACATAATCAACAATGCTTTGACGGCTTGGAATATCAAGCCCTACCGTTGGTTCGTCGAGCAACAATAACGCGGGTTTATGCAACAACGCCCGCGCAATTTCCACGCGCCGTTTGTGTCCTCCATTCAATTGCCGCACTTTTTCGCCGCGTCGTTCATACATTTGCAAACGTTCCAATTCTTCTTGAATGCGTTGTTTCGCAAGTTTTGAACTCATGCCATGCAATGAACAGTGATAATTCAAGTTTTGAACAACGGTTAAATCCATATCCAGCGTGGTTTGTTGAAACACCACGCCCAAACGCGCCAAGGCTTGCCGCGACTGCTTTTGAATATCAAATCCACATAATTCAATTCGACCTTCGTGCGTATCGTACAAATGTGTAATCAATGAAAACAACGTACTTTTTCCCGCGCCATTTTCACCGAGTAATAACGTGCATTCGCCAGCGGCAATTTGAAAACCAACGTTATCCAGAGCTTTTTTCTGACCGTAAGAAAAGGTTAAATTTTCAACTGTTAAAGCGATTTCACTCATGGTTTAACCGCCAAACCCCAAGGATAATTTCCAACACCAACCGATTTTGTGACGGTTTGTGATTCTAAATCAATAATCGACACGTCATTACTCACACCATTCGCGGTGTATAAATGTTTTTGGTCGGACGAAAATGCAACATTCCAAACTCGCGAACCGACTAAAAGATATTTTTCAACTTCAAACGTTTGCGCGTTAATTACGGCAATCCGATTGGCAGTTCCAAGCGCAACATAAGCGCGTTTGCGTTCTTTATCAATCGCAATGCCGACAGGTTGAATTTTGTCATTTGGCACGCCTTGAATGGCAAATGTTATCGTTTTAATCGGCTGTTTTGTTTTAGCATCTAAAACCATCAGCGAACCCGCCATTTCCGAAGTCACCCAAAGTTGTGAGCTATCGGGCGTAAAAGTCACAAAACGCGGACGTGCATCAACGAGCGTATTCTCAACAATCGTTTGCGTCTTAATATCAATCCAATGAACCATATTCGTGGTTTCAGATGCGCTAATCAGCCATTGATTATCTGGACTGACGCAAATGCCTTCGGGTTCAACACCGACTTTGATTTGCGAAATAGTTTTCTGTTTCGCCAAATCAATCACTGTGACCAAACTATCGTCTTCGTTGGAAACATACATTTTGTCGCCAGTTGGACTTAATGCAAAGGTTTCAGGGTCTTCGCCAGAAGGTAATTTACCTGTTTGTTTAAGCGTTTCAGCGTCGAAAATCTTAATGGTATTGTCATCACTCGTCGCCACATAAAGCGATTTATTATCAGGACTTAACGCGATACCGCGTGGACGTTTTCCAATTGGAACGGTTTTTAAAAGTGTTCCATCAATCGGATTCATCACAGCAAGCGCGTTGTCTTTTTCGAGCGTAACAAAAACGGTTTCTGCTTTTGCGTTAATAGCCGCGAATAAAGCGAAGATTAAAAGTTTTTTGTTCATGATTTATTTTTCCAATTTGCACGTTGATTCACTTTGATCGAAACCGAGCGTATCCAATTCAGTTTTAGGATGTAAGAAACCTTCAATCGGCGCAACGGCAACTAATGAACGTGGCGCGGCAAGCAAAACGGCTTGTCGTAATTGTCCATCCCACGCACGAAACGACAACGCATTGCCTTTGTAACCTTGCAGCGTAAATTGCGGACTGCGTAAATAATCACGCACGGTTTTCAAATCTGTTGATTTTGTGCGTGTTGCCGCTTCTCCAATCGCTCGAACCGCTAAATACGCGCCATAATCGTGTTCTTCCATATTTCGTTTCGCCAAATCTTGAAAACGATGTTGAATTTGTGTCGCGCCCCATAAATCGTGAGTTGAATGCCACGCTGTTGCAATCAATCCTTGCGTACCGATAATTGGACGTGAAAGCCACGTCCGATAGGCTAAATACTCACCAAATAATCCTTGTTCATCGGCAACAACCAACACGTCATAATCATCGCTTTGCGTAAAAACGGAAATATCTGATTGTGCGCTTTTGCGTGCATCAAAGGTGTGTTCCCATTTTTTTTCGGTGACGATTTTCATGCCGAATCGTTTTGCGGAACGTTTCAACGCAGTCGCAAACAAAACATCTTCGGGCGTATTTCCGACAATCAAAAACCATTTTGACCAGCGTTTTTTCATCATATATTGCGCTAACGCATCGGCTTTCATGGCGCGATTGGGTAACAAATGCAGCGTATTTTGTCGGCATTGTTCGTTACGAAGTGCATCGTCAACTGTTCCTGCATCGAACAAAAGCGTGTCCGAATTCGTCGCTAAATCTGAAACCACTAGCGTATTCGCCGCATTCAAATTGGTAATAATATAATGAAATTTATCTGAAATGTTTTGCTTGAAAACATCAGCAACATTGCCATCGGCTGGAACGTTAAATTTGTGCAGAACAAAATTTTGATGAGTGAATTGTCCCGTTGTATTGTTGTCACTAATCGCTAATTCCGCGCCTTCAACGCCTTTGTTCGCCACAAATAAATCGAGATTCGACAGCGTTTCAGTTGGAGGCATTTGTTCTTGGCTGAAATAAGCAATATCGATAATTTGTGCGGTAGGAACGGGCGGTGATTTTGGTTTGTCTTTAGTCGCTGCAAATAAGGGCAAACTCATCGCAGTGAACAAAACGGCAATAAATGTTTTCATAATCGCGCTGACGTTAAAAATGTAACAACGAATGAACGCGATAATCTGCGAGTTTTTCACGTCCGTTTAAAAAATCCAATTCGACCACAAATGCCAACGCTTCAACGGTTGCGCCCAATTTTTCAACCAATTCACAACTCGCTTTAGCGGTGCCGCCTGTCGCAAGTAAATCATCAATCAACAAAACTTTATCGCCTGTTTCAAACGCATCAATATGTGCTTCTAAAGTTGCCGAACCATATTCCAAATCATACGAAACACTTTGCACGTCATACGGTAATTTACCTGGTTTTCGTAACGGCACAAATGGCAATCCCATTTCCCACGCCACCAAACTTCCAAAAATAAAACCGCGTGCTTCCATGCCAGCAATCACGTTAATGTCGCTGCCTAAAAAGGGTTGAATTAGTTGGTGTACAGCGAGTTTTAACGCAGAAGGGTCGCGAACTAATGGTGTGATGTCTTTAAAAATAATGCCTTCTTTTGGGAAATCGGGAATATCGCGGATTTTTGCTTTTAGTCGGTTCATTTTATTTTAAAAATTAAGTTAAACGGACACGCGGATCAACCAACGTGTAAGAAATATCGGTAAGTAATAGCCCGAAAATATAAAGCACTGAACCCAAAAAAACCATTGCTCGAACAATCGCAAAATCTTGGCTGTTAATCGCGTCAATGGTGTAACTGCCTAATCCTGGAATACTGAAAAACGACTCCATAATCAAACTGCCCATAAATAACAGCGGCAAAATAACTACCACGCCAGTTAAAATCGGAATCATTGCATTGGGTAAAACGTGACGAAACAAGGTTTGTGTTTCTGTCAGACCTTTAGCACGAGCGGTGCGAACATAATCTTTTTCAGCTTCTTCTAAAAACAGCGTTTGATACCAACGTACACCCGAACCAACGCCTGTAAACACACCGATAGCAACAGGCAAAATCAGAAATTTAATCATCGCCAATTCGTCGTCATAACCTGAAATTGGCACGAGTTTTAACACTTTCGCGATTAAAAATTGCCCGCTAATAATGTAAAACAACGACGAAATCGACATCAACATTACACATAAAATAATGCCAATTCGCTCAAACATTCGGCGACGAAATAGCACCATCAATAACGCTGCTACGATATTTACAATTAAACCAATTAACAACGTTGGCAACGCTAACGCTAAACTCGGAATAGCGCGTTCTTGAATATCCGCGCCAATGTTGCGCCCGCTGTCTGACGTACCGAATCGAAACAACATCAACCCCACCGATTTAGAGTAAAAAATCGTGTCGGTTAATTTCGCGCCACCGTCAACATTTGAATTCCACAACAACGGTTTGTCGTAACCGTGTTGTTGCTTCCAATTTTGAATCGCTTGTTGTGTGACGTGTTTTTGTCCGAGCTGCATTCGCGCCATATCGTCTGGGCTATTCACCACAAAAAACAACGTGAACGTCAATACGTTCACCGCAAATAACAGCGGAAAAGCGTACAAAAGTCGGCGCAAGATGTAGCTAATCATAAGTTCTGATTTTTTGTAACGTGCATTATTTTTCTCGCGCAAGCGTTCAAGATTTTTACGCCAATTTCGCTTTCAAAATTTTATTGATTTCAGCGGGATTGCCTTTGCCTTGCATCGCTTTCATCACTTGCCCGACAAAAAAACCAAACATTTTTTCATTGCCGCCACGATATTGTTCAGCTTGTTTTTC
>JBAXMT010000106.1:0-7593 GCA_037134135.1 Methylococcaceae bacterium
CTAAGTCCGAATGAGCTGTCATTACAATCACAGGCAATTTTGGGTAATTTGATTGAATTTTATTGAGCAATTCCAAACCATTCATATCTGGCATCCGAATATCTGTAATCAGAACATTTGGAATTTCATACTGTAGCGCAGTGAGTAATTCTTTTGGATTTTGAAAACTTCGTGCAACCATTTTGGCTTTTTGAAAAGCCTTTTCCATCACCCAGCGAATGGATTTATCATCATCAACAATCCAAACGGTTTCTAATTTATTCATATAGATTTTATTTCCGTAAACCCTTATCTCCATGAAGTTCTGATTGCATCAAGCTTTTCAGAGCTTTTGGTAATGTTTCATTTGTTAGAGGTGTTTCAATTTTGTGGATACGAGCGAGTTAAACAAAAGGCTTTGTCATGCTAACGATTCCAGCAACGCATTAACCAATGGCGTGCGTTCTTTTTCTGCTATTTTTAGCAATTCTAGCTTTGAGGAATTCAAACCTGTGAATTTTAACTCAAAATACTTGTGGATAATGAGATGTTACAAAATGGCAAAAAATTAAGCCTGAAATTTTTCGCAAATCGGTACATAATCACACGAGACCTGACAGGTAGCCCAGCTATTTTTATTTTAAATCATTGATCTATTGCAAATGACAACACTCTACTACCAAGGCGTAAAAAAAACTATCGTTCCGCGTTCCGTTTTGGAACAAAGCGAAGATTTCGGCGAATTGCCAGCAATTTTGAAACGCATTTTTTTAGCTCGTGGCTTAACATCTAGCGAACAATTAGATCGTAGTTTGTCCAAATTGCCATCCCCGTGGTTATTTTCAAATATGGGAAGCATGGTGAAATATTTAGTCACAGCATTAGAGCAACAACAAAACATTTGCATCGTGGCAGACATTGACGCAGATGGCGCAACAAGTTGCGCGGTAGCAATGAGAGGTTTTCATTTGTTGGGTGCGAAAAATGTGGATTTTATTGTGCCGAATCGGTTTGAACACGCTTATGGATTAACGCCTGAAATTGTTGAACTCGCAGTTCAAAAAAACGCACAAGTCATTATCACTGTGGATAACGGCATTAGCAGTCACGAAGGCGTTTTGGCGGCAAAAGAACGCGGCATGACGGTGTTAATTACCGACCATCATTTGCCTGCGAAAATTTTGCCTGCCGCTGATGCCATTGTGAATCCGAATTTAGTTTTTGATGAATTTCCCAGCAAATCGATTGCGGGCGTGGGTGTGATTTTTTATGTGTTGTCAGCATTACGAAGTCGATTGCGTGAACAAAATTGGTTTGAATCTCAAAACATTCCCGAACCAAATTTGGCGCAATTACTCGATTTTGTTGCGCTTGGAACGGTTGCCGATGTAGTAACGCTGGACAAAGTGAATCGTGCATTGGTGTATCAAGGTTTATTACGAATTCGCAATGGCAAAGGTCACGCGGGGATTTTGGCGTTAATTGAAGTCGCGGGAAAAAATACGACATCGTTACAAGCGGGGGATTTTGGTTTTAGTGTTGCGCCACGTTTAAATGCAGCAGGACGAATTCAAGATATGTCGCTCGGTATCAATTGTTTGCTTGAAAATGATTTTTCGACGGCGTTGCAAATGGCGACCCATTTGGATTCGCTAAATAAAGAACGCCGCGAAATTGAACACACAATGAAACAAGAAGCCATGAATTTATTGGCGGATACGTTTGCGCTCGATAAACCCCATGAAAAATGGGGCGTGTGTTTATATGATGCAAATTGGCATCAAGGCGTGATTGGTATTTTGGCTGCACGGATTAAAGATCGATTACATCGTCCCGTGATTACATTTGCCTCTGCGGGACATGATTTATTGAAAGGTTCTGGGCGTTCGATTGAAGGTGTACATTTACGCGACGTGTTAAGTGATATTGCGACCGAACACCCGAATTTAATTTTACAATTCGGTGGTCACGCGATGGCGGCGGGTTTAAGTATGCACGCACATCATTTGCCATCGTTCACGATTGCTTTTAATGAAATGGTTGGGCGACGATTAAGCCAAATTGATTTACAGCAAAAAATTCTGTCTGATGGCGAATTAACCGAAGCGGATTTGAGTTTAGAATTTGCAGATTTATTACAAAACGTAACGACGTGGGGACAGCATTTTCCCGAACCCATTTTTCACGGCATTTTTGAAGTGGTGAATGTGCGGATTTTGAAAGATTCACATTTAAAATTATTAGTGCGAACGTGTGCAGCGGGTAAAGAATTGGAAGCGATTGCGTTTAATGTGGATAAACCCGAAATGTGGCAAGGAATGCGGCGCGTGTGTTTGGCGTATAAATTAGACATCAATCAATATCGTGGCAATCGGAATCTTCAATTGATGGTGCAGTATTTGGAGAAAGTGCTGTAGCCGATAACAAATTAGCGTCGGCGATTAACATCGGAATATCCAGCTCGGTAACGTGATGATAAAAATTGCCGTTAGGCGAAATTTTTGCCACTGCGCCTTCTGCACAATGACCAAAACAAATGCTTGAAACAACATCGATGCCGCATTCTTTTGTTGCGATTTGTAATTGTTGTAATAATTCTTCACCGCCACGCGCTCCACAAGAAGGATGCTCCGTAGAAAAACGGCGATTAGTACAAACGAAAATAGTAGTTTTAGACATAGAAAATGTAGGCGAGTTCACGACAAAATCGTGAACTCGCTTAGAAATTATTTTGCAGGTTCAACAGCAGGTGCTGGAGCAGATTCAGCCACTGGTACTGCGGGTGCTTCAGCTGCAACAGGTGCTGCGGGTTCAGCCGCTGTTGGTTGAACAGATTCAATAGTCGCTGGTGCTGTTGTGTCAGCGGGTGTTTCAACTTTCGGTTTTTCTTCTGTTAAAGGAATTAAAACTTCAACTTTTGCAGCGGTACGCAAACCTTTCAACATATTTTCAATTTTTTGACGTTGTAAATATGGCATCAATTGTTCTTTTACAGCGTCCAAAGGTGGTGGCGTTTGAGGACGCGATTCTTCACGCATAATCACATGAAAACCAAATTGTGTTTGCACTGGTGTTTTGGTGTATTTGCCATTTTCCAAAGCGGCAACCGCATCTGAAAATGGTGCAACCATTTGTGCTGCTAAGAACCAACCTAAATCTCCACCGTTTTGCGCTTCTTTACCGTCTAATGAAAGTTTATCAGCCAATTTTTTGAAATCGCCGCCTTTATCTAAATCAGCAATAATTTTTTTCGCTTCGGCTTCTGTTTTTACCAAAATATGACGCGCTTTGTATTCTGTGCCTTTTTCAGCAGCAACTTTTGAATCATATTCTGCTTTTACTTCCGCTTCTGTTACAGGATTTGCAGCGATAAAGTTTTGTAAATCACTTTGTGATAACAACGCTTTGCGGGCATCGTTCAAACGTGTGACGAATTCAGGATTGGTGTCCAAATGTTTTTGGGTTGCATCTTGAATCAACAATTCGCGTTGAATTAACTCTTCAACCAATTTTTCTTTTGGAAAAGTTTGACCGTGACTACGAGTAGCAATTTCTTTTTCTAATTCTTCTAGCGCAGCTTTAGGAATATATTGACCGTTCACAACAGCAACAGCGTCGGCTTTATCAACAGTTGGTGCTGCAGCTGTTACAGGTGCAGATGCGGTTGCAGCAGTTGTGTTTGCAGGTTTTTGATCACAACCTGTTATAGCTAAACCAGCGACCATTAAAGAGAGTAATTTAATTTTCATTTATTTGTTTCCTTTGGTTTCTTCAGTGGGAGTAAGGGCGTTAATGCCTAAAGCGTGAATTTCTTCTTTCATCATATCACCCAACGCGGCATAAATCAGTTGATGGCGTTGGACAAGTGTTTTCTTTTCAAACGCAGCACTTACAATCGTGACATTGTAATGACCGCCACCTTTGCGTGCGCCAGCATGACCTGCGTGAGCAGCACTGTTGTCAATAATTTCTAGCAACGATGGCTTTAATACAGTGGTTAAATTATGACGAATTAAATCTATAGTTTCTTTCATGAGGGAAAAACTTGTTTAAAAGGTTTAACAACGACGCGAACATAAACACCCGCGTCCATATAAGGGTCAGCATTTGCCCAATTTTTTGCTTCTTCAAGTGACGCAAATTCTGCCACAATCAAACTTCCAGTAAAACCTGCCTCGGCTGGATTTTCAGAATCAATAGCGGGATGTGGACCTGCGAGAATTAAACGCCCTGCATCTTGCAACGTTTGTAAACGTACTAAATGCGCTGGACGCACTGATTGACGTTTCGGCAAACTGTCGGCGACATCTTCACTCATAATTGCATAAAGCATTTTTATGCCTCGCTATCGGGTAAATGTTTATAGAGAAAAATCATTTGAACAACGATAAATACTGCCATCATCGCTGGCACGATAAACGTTTTAAATGTGACCCAATCGTTAGTATCGTAATTAAACATGACATATACATTTAAACAGCCTACGCCGATGAAAAATGCTGCCCAGCACAAATTCAATGTTTTCCAAATCGTCGCGGGCAACGTCAGTTGGCTCGACATCATGCGTTCGATAAACGGTTTTTTTCCGATAAATTGACTGCCTAAAAACGCGCCTCCGAATAGCCATTCGATAATCGATAATTTCCATTTGACGAATTGTTCATCGTGCAAAATCAGTGTTAAACCACCCATTACAACCACTAAAATCAACGTAATCCATTGCATCGTTTCCACTTTACGATGTTTGTACCACATGAAAGCGACTTGCAAAATTGTGGCGATAATCACGACCGCTGTCGCGACGTAAATGTCGTAAAGTTTGAAGGCAATGAAAAAAAGTAAGATGGGGAAAAATTCAACCAGTTGTTTAATCATGAAATCGCGGTAAGTGATGGAATGAAAATGTGAACGGTTAAGGCGAAATCCCTAACGTGGACGGTATTGTAAAATCTTTGTCACGCAATGTATAGGCAGAATAATTCTGTTAAAATGCGGCAAGACCTTCTTTTAAAAAAATTGGAAAAAATCATGACACCAACGCAACAAACTGAATTAGAAGCCGCCGCCTTTCGTCGCTTAGTTTCACATTTGCAAACTCATACAGAAGTTCAAAATATCGACTTAATGATTACGGCGGATTTTTGCCGAAATTGTTTAGCAAAATGGCTTACCGTCGCCGCGCAAGAGCAGTCTTTAGAACTGGATTACGAACAAGCTCGTGAAATGGTTTATGGTATGCCTTACGGTGAATGGAAAGACAAATTTCAAACTGAAGCGACATCCGAAAAACTTGCTGCTTATGCCGCAAAAAAATCACAGGAGTTATAAAAATGAGTGCGAAATATGATGCATTATTTTCGGGTGTAATTGGTCAAGATTACGACATGCTCAATTTAATTTGTCCATTGGCAACAAAAATGAGTCATTTGGTGGGCGAAACGTTAAAGGATTGCACCGACACGAAAACTAAAAAATTAAATGTCGTCGAATTAGGTGGTGGCACAGGAATCACGACGTTGGCGATTCTTAATGCCAGCAAAAACACACAAATTCTAAGTATTGACAATGAGCCTGTCATGCAAAATCAGGCTAAAAAAAATCTTAATGCGTGGGTTGAATCAGGACAGCTTACATTTTCAGAAAATGATGCGCTCACTGCATTGCAAAATTTGCCAAGTAACAGTGTTGATGTGGTTGTTTCGGCGTACACATTACATAATTTTTCAGATGATTATCGTGCCGATGTGGTTGATGAAATTTTTCGTGTTTTAAAATCGGGCGGAGAATTTATCAATGGCGACCGTTATGGTTTAGACGATATTTCACAGCACACACGGACGATTCAAGAAGAAGTGGCGGGATATTTTCGAGTGTTAATTGCCGAACAAAAATTGGATTTGCTCGAACATTGGATTATCCATTTATTTAATGACGAATCTGAAAATCATGTCATGCGTGAAACTGCAGCGTTGACACAACTGAATAAAGCAGGATTTCACGAAATTTATTTAACGCATCGTGTTGCTGTAAATGCGTTAGTCACAGCGGCTAAACCGTAAATGGAAACGACACAATTTACCCATTTCAATGCCGCTGGTGATGCTCACATGGTTGATGTCGGTGATAAAAACTTCACTAATCGCATCGCTATTACGGAAGGTTTTATTTCATTAAAACCCGCAACATTAGAACTTATTTTAAAAGGCGGGCATAAAAAAGGCGATGTGCTTGGAATTGCCAGAATTGCAGGAATTATGGCGAGTAAACGCACCGCTGACTTGATTCCATTGTGTCATCCGTTACCGTTAACACACGTTGAAATTATCCTCACGCCTGAACCTGAAAATCAGCGCATTCGTTGTCAAACTACTGCCAAAACACACGGACAAACGGGTGTTGAAATGGAAGCATTAACTGCGACGCAAATCGCGTTGTTAACAATTTACGATATGTGTAAAGCGGTTGATCGTAGTATGGAAATTAACGGTGTGCGATTACTTGAAAAATCGGGTGGAAAATCGGGACATTGGCGCGTAAACGACGCGATTTAACTTAAAAAATCACAGAGAAACTAATATGGCAATGACGATTTATGAACTAGCAAACGCTTGTGGCGCGACGATTGAAGGTGATAATGCCGAACAAATAATTACCGTCGCCAATGACATAACTAACGCGCAAATTGGACAAGTGACACAATTAACGCAAGTTCGTTATCGTCATCATTTGCAAACATCACAGGCTTCTGCGTGTTTTATTGCGAATGATTTTGACGTTGATAATGTTCCCGACTCTTTGGTTTTATTACGTTGTTCTGATCCTGAAATGGCATTTGTAAAAGCCGTCACTTTGCTGCATCCAGATGCAAATTATTTAGCAACGATTTCGCCGCAAGCGGTGATTTCTGAAAACGCTGTTATTAATGAAAACTGCCATATTGGTGCGTTTGTCGTCGTAAATGACGGCGTGGAAATTGGCGCGAATAGTGAAATTTTGGCAGGTGTTTATTTAGGGCAGAATGTCAAAATTGGCAGAAATTGCCGAATTTATCCGTATGCGGTGATTTATGAAGGCTGTGAAATTGGTGACAACGTCATTATTCATTCTGGAGCGATTATTGGTGCAGATGGTTTTGGTTATAAATTTCGCAACGGACAACACGTTAAAGTGCCACAAATTGGCAATGTAGTGATTGGTGATAATGTTGAAATTGGCGCGAATACTTGCGTTGATCGTGGCGCGTTGGGCAGTACGGTGATTGGTTCGGGCAGCAAAATTGATAATTTGGTTCAAATTGGACACAACAATAAAATCGGACAACACGTTATTGTGTGTGGTCAAACAGGAATTTCTGGATCATGTGTTATTGAAAATTATGCGATTTTGGCTGGCAGTGCTGGTATTGCAGATCATGTAAAAATTGGACAGGGTGCTGTCGTGATGGCGCGGGCAGGTGTGGCGAATGATGTTGCACCGAAAACGCAAGTTTTTGGTAGTCCAGCAAAAGAAAAACGAGTGGCATATCGTGAACAAGTAGCAATCAATCAGTTGCCTGATTTATTAAAAACGATTAAACGATTAGAAGAACGTGTCGTTGAATTGGAAAATTCTAAA
>JBAXMT010000107.1:0-7588 GCA_037134135.1 Methylococcaceae bacterium
CGAATCGGTAAATCGGATTCATCGAAGGCTTCTTTAAGGATTGCCATTTTTGAAAACGACAACGGCTGTTGCGTCATAATCGCTAAATCTAAATCCGAATACTTTTTCGCATTGCCTTTGACACGCGAACCAAATGCCCAAACCGCATAATCACTCGCATAAGTTTTCAAAATTTCACAAACCACGTTTAAATCGTGTGAACTCAAATCAATCTGCGGCATTTTTTGCACTTCTTTCAACTAATTGTTGATACAGATACTTTGCTTCCTCTAAAAAATCGAAGGAAATTTCATAAACGGCTTCGGCGTTACTTCGGTTGTAAGTGTGAGAGCTGTTTGTTCGTGCTTGACGATAATCGCGCCATTCTGACCAATCGGAACGCAACAAACCTTTTTCATTACCAATTCGAATAATGTTTTGAAAGGTACTTAAATCAATTTCTTCAGGATTTGCGGCAGTTTCTTCGAGATAACGCGCCAGCATTTTGTGACTGAGTTCATAGGTAAATTCAAAACATTGAATGACAGAATTACGAAATTGTTCAAACAAATCATCGTTGTTTTCTGCCATTTCAGACGTGGCAAAACCAATGCTTTTTTCGAGTTGGCAAATTGCATCGCAGAAAGAAGAAAAATCAATTTTTTGTTCATTTGTGTTCATAAGTCCCCTTCTTATTTAAACTTTAAAACGCTTGGATGTTTCGATTCCACTATTTCAACGCGAGGTGTAATCCCGCAAACCAATGTGTAAGGAATCGTATTTGAACAAATAGCAATTTCCTCAATAGGCAACTTTTCGCCCCACAAAGTTACTGAATCACCCGCTTTCGCCGTGGAATTCAAACCTAAATCAACCGTTATCATGTCCATCGAAACCCGTCCAACTAATGGCACACGATCACCATTCACTAAAACAGGCGTACCAATTTGAGCATAACGCGGATAACCATCACCGTAACCAATCGCCACTACGCCTAATTTCGTCGCGATTGAACTTGTCCAAGTACCGCTATAACCAACAGTTTCACCCGCTGCAACATCACGCACCGCAATCAATCTCGAATGCAAACTCATCAACGGTTGCAAATTTAATTGCCCGCCCGTTGAATCCGCAAATGGCGAAATTCCGTACAACATAATTCCAGCACGAACCCAATCAGTCAGCGAATCTTGCCACGCTAAAATTCCCGCTGAATTCGCCATACTTTTTTCGCCACTATAATTCGCGGTAAGGTGATTAAATAATTCGATTTGTTGTGACGTTTTCAAATCATTTTTATCGTCAGCATTCGCAAAATGCGTCATGAAATTTAGCGGTTTCTTCACGATATTACACGCGCTTAATTGCTCAAAAACGTGATTTACTTCGTGTGCTTTGAAACCTAAACGATTCATGCCCGTATCAATTTTCACCCAAACGTCCAACTGTTTTGATTCAGTCTGATGCTTTAAAATCTCTAATTGATGCTGCGAATGTAATGAAACTTCCAAATCAAAATTCAACAAATTCTGTAATTCTTCACACTCAGTAAAACCTTCCAAAACCACAATACGCTGTTTAAAACCTGCTTTCCGTAGACACACACCTTCTTGAACTCGCGCCACAGCAAAGCCATCAATCAACGTATTTAATGCTTGCGCGACACGCAATAAACCGTGTCCATAAGCATTTGCTTTAATAACCGCCATGATTTTGGAATTGGGGGCTGCCAAACGCACTTGTTGTACATTATGACGAATCGCTTTGAGATGTATAACCGCGTAAGTGGTGCGAGTCATTGGCTTATTTCAATGCGGCGGTGACGTGTGGTTCAATGAGTTGGTACATGAGTTGGTGCATTCTTGGACTAGCGGCAATGACATTGCCTGATTCCAAATAATTATCTTTGAATGAAAAATCAGTCGCAACACCACCTGCTTCTTTGACTAATAAAATTCCTGCTGCCATGTCCCATTCTTTGAGTTCAATTTCCCAAAAAGCGTCTAATCGACCAGCGGCTAAATAGGCTAAATCAAGTGCGGCTGAACCTGCACGACGAATGCCAGCAGAATCAATCGTGACCGCTTTAAACATTTCCATATAAGCATCTAAATGTTGTGGCACTTTGAATGGAAATCCTGTGCCGATTAACGCGCCACGCATCGTCGTTAAATTTGTCACACGAATACGGCGATTGTTTAACATCGCGCCACCGCCACGTTTTGCAGTAAATAATTCATCACGCAACGGGTCATAAACAACGCCAACTTCCAAACGTCCTTTGTGTTTCAACGCGATTGAAACTGCGTATTGTGGGAAGCCATGAATGAAATTGGTCGTGCCATCGAGCGGGTCGATAATCCACTGATATTCATTGCCTTTATGTTCGCCACTTTCTTCAGCGAGAATACTGTGTTCTGGATAAGCATTTTTAATAATTGAAATAATTTCGCGTTCGGCAAGTCGGTCGATTTCAGTCGCAAAATCATTTTTGCCTTTATTTTCGACAGTTAAATGTGTGACTTTTTCAGCGGAACGAAGAAGGATGTCGCCAGCACTACGCGCAGCGCGAATAGCGATATTAAGCATGGGTTGTTGCATAGGAATTTTCTTTTTTAAATAGCGGATTAAAGGCTAAGTTTAACAAATCTTTTGCTAAACTTAGTGCTTTTTTAGCCCATTGGATATTCGCCTTGTTCTCACACATTAAAATCGTATTAGTTGAAACGTCGCATTCTGGAAATATCGGTGCAGTGGCGCGTGCCATGAAAAATATGACTTTGACTAATTTGTGTTTAGTTTCACCGAAAATTTTTCCTCACGCCGATGCAACAGCAAGAGCCGCTGGGGCAGATGATATTTTGGCACGAGCGCAAATTTTTGAAACTTTGCAAGAAGCGATTGCCGATTGCACGTTAGTCATTGGCGCAAGCGCACGCAGTCGCACAATTAGTTGGTCAGAAGTCACGCCGCGTGAATGCGCTGAAAAAGTCATTCGTGAATCGGCACACGAAAAAATTGCGATTATATTTGGGCGCGAAAATTCGGGTTTGAAAAACGAAGAACTCGATTTGTGCCGCTATTTGTTACACATTCCGTGCAATGAAAATTACAGTTCATTGAACATTGCCGCTGCCGTTCAAGTCGTGTGTTATGAATTATTCGTGGCAGCACAAAATGGCAAAGTAGCGCGTAAAGCCGTTGGCGACGAAGATGAGCAAGACTTGGCGACGAATCATCAAATGGAATTGTTTTATAATCATCTCGCTGAAGCCTTAGCAGACATCGGTTTTATGCACCCAGAAAAAGAAGAATCGTTGATGCGCCGTTTACGTCGAATGTATAACCGCGCCGAATTACGCACCAAAGAAGTGGATATTTTGCGGGGAATTTTACGTTTATCGCAAGGGCATAAAGGAGCTTTGAAATGATTGACATCGATGCACTACGCGCCCGCGCAGATTGGTTTTCAAAAGAATTTACCGATGCAAATTATGAAATGGGGCAAGCGCAAAACTTCATGCGCGGATTGTGTGACGTTTATGGCATTAGTCCGTATCGCGCAGCCATCTTTGAAGACCGCGTCGCAAAAGATGGTGGCGGTATCAATCGCATTGATGGGCTTTTCCCAGGTTTGCTACTGGTTGAAATGAAATCAAAAGGTAAAAGCCTCGAAAAGGCTTATGAGCAAACGAAAGGCTACGTCGAAAAACTTAAAAAACGCCCCGACGCTTTGCCTCGCTATGTTTTAGTCAGTGATTTTCAAAATTTAGTGCTTTATGACCAAGAATCGAATACGCCAGATACACCTGTTGCCGATTTTAAATTGGCAGATTTTCAACAAAATGTTGAGGTATTAGGATTTTTAAGTGGTTACGAACGTGAAGCAATTTTGCAGCAAGAAGCCGCGAATATAGCCGCTGCTAAAAAATTGGGTGAATTACACGATGCCATTAAAGACACAGGTTACGCAGGTGACGATTTAGAACGTTTATTAGTCCGTATTCTTTTTTGCTTGTTTGGTGACGATACAAATTTGTTTGGTGAATCGGATTTGTTTTTTGAAATTATTAGTCAAACCCGCGCCGATGGTCATGATTTGGATTGTGCGTTAAATAAATGTTTTGGCGTTCTCGATATGCCATTCGATTCTCGCCCAAAAAGTTTGTATCCAGAATTTCAAGTCTTGCCTTACGTCAACGGCGCGTTATTTAAAGGACGATTAGCGGATCATTGTTTTAGCAGCGATGCACGAACCGCGTTGCTTGAATGTTGCAAAATTGATTGGAGCGAAATTAGCCCCGCGATTTTCGGCACGCTATTTCAAACTATCATGCACTATGAAGACGAAGATTCGCACGATAAAGCAACGGGAAAACCTAAAAAACGCCGCGAATTCGGAGCGCATTACACCAGCGAAGAAAACATTTTAAAAGTCATTTCACCGTTGTTTTTAGACGCGCTCAAAGCTGAACTTAAAAAAGCGCATGACGATAAGAAAAAGCTCAACGCCTTTCATGCCAAATTAAGGCAATTAGAATTTTTCGACCCTGCGTGTGGTTGCGGAAATTTTTTAGTTATCGCTTATCGTGAAATCAGATTGTTAGAAGCTGACACTTTGCAGCGACTTGAATTATTAACCCGTCAACAACGCGAGCCAATTTGTGACGTTGACCAATTTTACGGCATCGAAATTGATTCAACCTCCGCACAAATTGCTGTGGTTGCCATGTGGATAACCGACCATCAAATGAATCGCCAAATCAGCAATAACGGCAAACCATATTTGCGCTTACCGTTGAACCATCGCGCCAATATCGTTTGTGCTAACGCGCTGCAAATCGATTGGCAAACTGTTATCAATCCAAAAGAATGCAGTTTTATTATGGGCAATCCGCCGTTTATCGGAAAAAAGGAACAATCACCAGAGCAAAAAAACGACATTCAATCACTAGCATCATCGATTAAAGGTTCAGGTGTTTTGGATTATGTGACTGGGTGGTATCTCAAAGCGACCGCGTTTATTAAAAAGAACCCTAAGATTCCCGTTGCTTTCGTTTCAACAAACAGCATTTGCCAAGGTGAACAAGTTGGCATTTTATGGGCGTATTTGTCGGAACAAGGTGTAAAAATTCATTTTGCACATCGTACATTTCGTTGGAATAACGAGGCTGGGAATGTGGCGGCGGTGCATTGCGTCATTATTGGTTTTGGTTTGAAAGAACCAGCCAGTTATCGATTGTTCGATTACATTCACACCAAGGTCGAAGATAGAAAAACTAAAAAAATCAGCACCGTGACCAAAATTAAGGAGATAAAAGCCAAGCAAATCAATCCGTATTTGGTGGACGCGCCAATTGTTCATTTAGAAAGACGGGCAAATCCATTGTCTAACGTTTCAGCTATGAATTACGGAAGTATGCCGATTGATAACGGACATTTAATTCTTTCTGAGGCGGAGAAAAATCAGCTATTAAGTGAATCAACCTCCAATCAACAATTTGTTTTTGAATATATGGGGGGCGATGAATTTATTAACAATGAAAAACGCTGGTGTTTGTGGCTAGAAAACGGCGAGCCAGAAGCCATAAAAAACAGTGCCTTCATTATGGCGCGAGTTCAACAAGTCAAAGATTTTAGAAATTCTAGCGGACGTGAAGCGACGCAAAAATTAGCGAATTCTCCAACGTTATTTGGCGAAAGACGACAACCCAAAACAGATTATTTGTTATTGCCTAAAGTCTCCTCCGAAAATCGAGAATATATGCCAATTGGGTTTATTGAACCGTCTGTGATTGCCAACGGTAGCGCGTTGATTGTTCCAGAGGCGACTAAATACCACTTTGGTGTTTTGCAATCAAAAATGCACATGGCTTGGATGCGAACTGTTTGTGGTCGAATGAAAAGCGATTATCAGTATTCAGCCAGCATTGTTTATAACAATTTCCCGTTTCCTGTTGACGTAAAACCAGCAGCAAAAAAGAAAATCGAAGACGCGGCGCAAGCGGTTTTAGAGGCGCGAGCTGTTCATAAAGATAAATCTTTAGCGGATTTGTACAATCCAAAAACCATGCCTGAAAATTTGGCAAATGCTCATGTTGAACTCGATAAAGCCGTTGATACCGCTTACGTTTATGGCAGAAGTAAAAAAGACGATGCGTCACGAGTGGCGTTTTTGTTTGTAAAATATCAAGAATTGATTGCGCCAGTGGTGGAAGTTGAGGCGGGGAAGAAGAAAAATCCGAAATTAAGTGGAACACAACTTTGATTCACAAACCATCGCCCCTTTTGCAACGCTACGAACGGCACGTTGCCGATAAATTTATCGACTTCGATGCCGAACAGTGGACAGCGTTGCAAAACTTACAAATTTTGCTTGATGAATTACATACTTACGGCGAGAAATTAGCGCGAGTAAAACGGTGGCAGTGGAAATCGTCACCTGTGACGATGTGGCACGGACTATATTTATTTGGTGAGGTTGGGCGCGGCAAATCAATGTTGATGACGTGGTTTTATGAGGCGTGCGAATTACTCAAAAAACGCCGTGTGCATTTTCACGTTTTTATGTTAGAAGTCCATTTGTTCATTCACCACCATCCAAATCAAAACGCTTTACCGTTGTTAGCAAAAGAAGTGCGTAAAACCACACAGTTATTGTGTTTCGACGAGTTTTTTATTAACGATATTGCCGATGCGATGTTATTGAGCGGTTTATTCAACGCGCTATTTAAACAAGGCGTGATTATTGTCATCACGTCGAATTGCCATCCTGATAAACTGTATCCAAACGGTTTGCAACGTGCATCTTTATTGCCATTCATTGATTTGTTACATGAGAAAACAGCGATTATTCAACTCAACGGTGAACAAGATTATCGTTTAACTAAATCGCCCGACGCTGCAATTCGTTATTTTTTTCCGTTAAATTCGCACACTGAAATCGCCATTTCAAAATGCAATGCCGAAGCCACTTTTTCTTTTGTCGAATTATGTGGAAAACCCAAAGGCGCACGCGATTATTTAACGCTCGCTGCACAAATCGACACGTTGGTTTTAACGCATATTCCTCAACTCACCGCAGAAAAACAGAATGAAGCGCGACGCTTTATCACCTTGATTGATGTGCTGTACGACTATAAAGTAATGCTGATTTGTAGCGCGGAAGTTGCCATTGATGATTTATATCTGAATGGCAAAAACAAAACTGATTTTGAACGCACACGCTCGCGCTTAATCGAAATGCAATCAACACATTATCCAAATCACATTTAATCTAAGGCTCAATCATGAAATCTTTAAAAACCACCGTTGCATTTTTATTATTTGCCGTCGCGCCATTGGTTCACGCTGAAAATTGGGGTGACGTGTTGAAATCTGTCAGCAAAGAAAGTGGGCAAACGTTAGAGAACAGCGCAGATGCTGCCAATCAAGTACAAAAATTACTCGAAAGTGGTAAAACCTTGAAGGCGGGTGAATTGACCAATGTATTAGTGCAGCGTTTAGGCGTAACGCCACAACAAGCGATGGGCGGCGCGGGCGCATTATTACAAATCGCGAAAACCCGCATGAATCCCGAAGCCTTTGCAAAATTATCACAACAAGTTCC
>JBAXMT010000108.1:0-7530 GCA_037134135.1 Methylococcaceae bacterium
TAAACCGCTGATGGCTTAATTTAATGCTGATAACTTTCGGTTCGATGTACTAGCTAGATGAATAGAAAAGCGGCAGTTTTGAGTAAGTTTTTATAACGGAGAATGAAAATGCAACGACAAGAAATAGAACAATTTATTTATCAACAAACACACCAGCTACCGATTGAAGATTTAACTGAGGTGTTGCAATTTGTCGAATTTGTGCGGTTTAAAAATGAACACAAAACGCCTAATCAAGAAACCATTCAAGCCATTGAATCCGCTCGACGAGGTGAGTATGAACCTGTAAGCCTAGACGAATTACGCCAACAATGGGACGAAGCGTGAAAACGGTTGTTCAAACGTCACAGTTCAAACAAGATTTAAAGCGTGTTAAAAATTCGGGACGTTATGTGATTGATGATTTGTTAGGCATTGTAGATTTACTTGCACAAAATCAGCCGCTATTTGAAAAACATAAAGACCATAATTTAACAGGTAATTGGAACGGTTACAGAGAATGTCACATAAAACCTGATTGGTTACTGATTTATCAGTCAACACCCGACAAAGTTGTTTTAATTCGTACTGGTTCGCACAGTGAATTATTTTGATGATGCAACAAATAGAAAGGCGGCGATTCTGAGTAAGTTTTTATGAGCCTATCAAAATACATCACACAGCTCGAAATCCTAAAAGCTCAAGGTTTATATCGTTCACGGCGAATTATTAACGACAAAACGGTTTTAAATTTTTGCAGCAACGATTATTTGGGATTGGCAAAAAATGAAACTGTCATTTTTGCATTTAAAAACGCTGCTGATATTTATGGCGTGGGAAGTGGTTCGGCGCATTTAATTTGCGGACATTCCCACGCGCACCATGCGTTAGAAGAAGAACTTGCAGAATTCACAGGACGCGAACGGGCGTTATTATTTTCGACGGGTTATATGGCAAATGTCGGAACAATAAACGCATTGGTTCAACGAGGCGATTTTGTTTTTGAAGACAAACTTAATCACGCTTCTTTGCTCGATGGTGGTTTATCGTCGGGGGCAAATTTTAAACGTTATCCGCACGCTGATTTAGAACGACTTGAAAAATTATTAGTATCGGTAAATGGTCAAAAACTGATTGTCACCGACGGCGTTTTTAGTATGGATGGCGATGTCGCGCCGTTGCGCGAATTGGCGGATTTGGCAAAACAAAACGCCGCGTTATTGATGGTCGATGACGCACACGGTTTTGGGGTTTTGGGCAAAACGGGTGGTGGTTTGGTTGAAGAATTGAATTTAACCCAAGACGACGTGCCGATTTTAATGGGAACATTGGGCAAATCGTTTGGCACATTTGGCGCGTTTATCGCGGGTTCAGAAACATTGATTGAAACCTTAATCCAATCTGCTCGAACGTATATTTACACGACGGCTTTACCACCTGCGATTGCCGAAGCCACTCGCGCCAGTTTGAAAATCGTCATTACCGAAACGTGGCGCAGAGAAAAATTACAGGCGTTGATTTCGCAATTCAAAACGGGCGCGGCGCAATTAAATTTACCGTTAATGCCGTCGAATTCGCCGATACAACCGCTATTGATTGGCGATAGTTTTCGTGCCACGCAAATGAGTGAACAACTTTTAGAAGCTGGTTTTTTAGTGAGTGCGATTCGTCCACCTACTGTTCCAAAAGGTAAAGCACGATTACGGATTACACTTTCTGCGTTGCATGAATTTGAGGACGTGGCGCGATTGCTCGAAACGTTGCATCGATTACAAAATTTGGAGAATTAAAAAAATGGTTGAATTCACCTTGCCAAAAAATTCTGTGGTTAAAGCACATCCTCCCCGTCCACCTTCAAAGGGGGGAGAATTGCGCGTTGAAGTTTATCGTTGGCAACCCGAATCAGGTGAAAATCCACGGATTGATACGTTCGATATTCCACGCGACGAATGCGGTTCGATGATTTTAGATGTGTTATTGAAAATTAAAAACGAGTTAGATGGTTCGCTGACGTTTCGACGATCATGTCGTGAAGGCGTTTGTGGGTCGTGTGCGATGAATGTTAATGGTAAAAATACGCTCGCGTGTACAAAATCTCTCGCCGATTACGAAGGCGATACGCTGAAAATTTACCCGTTGCCGCACATGAGTGTTGTCAAAGATTTGGTAGTCGATATGACGCATTTTTATAAACAATATGCGTCGATTAAACCGTGGATTGAAAATTCCACCGTACCCGAACGGGAACGCTTGCAAAGCGAACCCGAACGCGCCGCATTGAATGAACTTTATGATTGCGTTTTATGTGCGTGTTGTTCGACGAGTTGCCCAAGTTATTGGTGGAACAGCGAACGTTATTTAGGGCCAGCGGTGTTGTTGCAAGCGTATCGTTGGATTGCGGACAGTCGGGACGAAAATTCCGAAGAACGTTTGAATACGCTCGATGATGCGTTTAAATTATACCGTTGCCACACGATTATGAATTGCGTCGATACTTGTCCAAAAGGGTTGAATCCCGCGAAAGCCATTGCTGAAATTAAAAAACAACTGGTGCAACGGGCGTGAAAACGTCACAACTTTATTGGCAATGCCGACGCGGTAGTTTAGAGTTAGACTTGTTGTTGAAAAACTATCTCGAAAATGATTATTTGCAGGCAACTGAACCAAAACGTCAGCAGTTTGCAGAGCTTTTGAAACTTGAAGATGATGATTTATTACCCGCGTTACTTTCTTTTTTAACTTAACTTACGAAGGATTTACCATGAAAAAAACACTTCTCGCTTTAGCGTTCACCAGTTTGTTTGCCTCACAAGCATTTGCTGAACCGCAAACGTACAAAGAAAACGAAATCGAAGAAATCGCAATGAAAATTCATCACGAAGCTGATCAAGGCGGTTATGAATTATTGTCGGTGGCAGATTTGAAAAAATGGATTGATGACAAAGAAAATTTCGTTTTAATCGACGCGCATCCCGAAAATCAATTCAAAGAAGCATCAATTGCAGGCGCAACCAATTTTGAATTTCAAGGAACGTTCACGCGCCACTGGAAAGACGATGCGGTGGGCGGAACAGAAGACGCTTACAAAGCTCTTTTGGGAAATGACTTGAATCATAAAGTTGTGGTTTATTGTGGTGGCAACAAATGCGGACGTTCAAATACTGCAGCAATGTGGACAAAAGAACTTGGCTATCATCACGTTTATCGCGTCACCAGCGGCATTAAAGGTTGGCAAGACGCAGGTTTCCCTGTTGTGTCTGCAAAAAAATAAACTGCTTTTTGCAAGGGCAAATCACATTTGCCCTTGTGTCATCTTTCATTCCACAACCGAATTCTAAAAATGACTCAAACAGACATCGAAACCCTTTTAAAAACCTTCATCGACCCACATTACGGCATCGATTTAATTGCCGCGAAAGCTATCAAAAAAATTGAAATTGATGGCGCAAATGTTCGCGTCGAGGTGGAATTAGGTTACGCAGCAAAAAGTTATTTGGAAACACTCAAAACTACAATCACCGAATTATTAAAAAACTTGCCTGAAATTGGCGAAGTGACTGTTTTTGTTCGAGTGAAAATTTCTACGCACGCAGTTCAACAAAGTCTAAAACCGTTGCCGAATGTGAAAAACATTATCGCGGTTGCATCAGGAAAAGGTGGCGTGGGCAAATCGACAACTGCCGTGAATTTAGCCTTAGCCTTAGCAGCCGAAGGCGCGAACGTGGGCATTTTAGATGCTGATATTTATGGACCAAGTGTGCCGATGATGCTTGGACTTTCGGGCGCACCTGAAAGTTTCGATAATAAAACCATGCAACCTAAAACTGCGTTTGGTGTGCAAACAATGTCGATTGGTTATTTGGTTCCCGAAACGCAAGCGATGATTTGGCGAGGTCCAATGGTGACGAATGCGTTGCGCCAATTACTGAACGAAACGCGCTGGAATGACGTTGATTATTTGATTATCGATTTACCGCCTGGAACGGGCGATATTCAACTCACGCTTTCACAAAACATTCCTGTCAGTGGCGCGATTATCGTGACCACGCCACAAGATATTGCCTTGCTCGACGCGCAACGTGGCTTGAGTATGTTTGAAAAAGTGAACGTGCCAGTTTTAGGTTTGGTTGAAAATATGAGCATTCACATTTGCAGTAACTGTGGGCATGAAGAAGCTATTTTTGGTACAGGTGGTGGCGTTGCAATGGCTGAAATTAACAAAATCGAATGTTTGGGTGCGTTGCCTTTGGATATTCAAATTCGTTTGCAAGCTGATGTTGGCGCACCGATTGTGATTTCACAACCCGAAAGCCGTGCCGCTGAAATTTATCGTGAAATTGCCCGAAAAATGGTCGCAAAATTAGCGTTAAAACCAAAAGACTTTAGCAGTAAATTCCCTAATATCGTGGTTCAAAACTCTGCTACGCCTTGTCAGCAATAATAATTACGAAACGATTTATGATTTATGTGGCATATACCCTAGTTGGCTGCGTTATATCACACAGTTTTGAAAGAATCGCAGCACTTGAAATTGATAACTCATTAATAAATAAGAGTTTTTTATTTGGCACTCATCTTGTAATGATTTGTGTAGCGTATTCTTACGCGAATCCATTTTTTAACTTTTATAAGGTGAACAATTATGATTAAAACGAACCGTGTTATTTTGGCAGCAGCTTTAAGTTTAGCCGCTATTTCTGCAACTGCTGCAACGAAACCTGCGAGTGTTTTTGAGTTTGATAATGTAAATAACAAAAGCGTGTTTGCAGTTACTGCAAAAGGTTGGAGTGATCCCGCTTTTGGCGATGCAGGCTGGACACATAGCGGTGGGTGGGGGAAAGTAACTGCGAAAAAAGGTCAAACGGTAACAATTACTGCAATCGCCGATAATAAAAGCATTCATCCAGGTTCTTCAGTTTGGTATCGCGGCGCGTTAGACACTGCACCAGATGATTTTGTTGTTGACCATTTTTACCCGCAAAATACGAATATATTTAAATCGAAAGCAACAGATGACAGTAGCACTGCTGTGGACGCTGTCACTGGAAAACCCGTTAGCATTGGCAACATCGTTATGAAATACGTTGCACACGGTTTCGATTTAGATAACAACAAAGTTGTAGATGAAAGCGGCGCGACTGATTCAACACAAATTGCATTTCTCAAAGGTAAAAAAGACAGTGTTCCAGGCAAATTCAGTATGTCTTTCAAAGCTCCTTATGAAGGAACTTATATGTTTGTAGTGGGTGGTTTTAATCCAAACGCGAACTATGTTGCGACAACGGGTGCGGATGGTAAAACAGTTAAAGAAAGCGTTAACGTTAGCGTTTCTGTAAAATAGTTTTGTCTTGGAAAATCCGCTGACAATTTTTCAATTGCAGCGGATTTTCTTTTTTAACCCAAATAATCGCCAAAGGTCTATAAATTTTATGAATAAAAATTCTCTGGGTATTTTTGCACTGCCTTTTTTTCTTTCGTTGTTATGGACTGGCGCGGCAAGCGCACACGGCAATACAGCACAATCACTGCAAGGTGTTCCTTTTCCTAAAACACCAGGATTACTTGATGGAAAGTCGCCGATTGTCATTGATAAAAATGCGGCAATTCAACTCGGTAAAGCCTTATTTTGGGATACAGCTGTTGGTAGTGACGGCAATATGGCTTGTGCATCGTGTCATTTTCACGCAGGTGCGGACGCACGCACACAAAATCAATTAGCACCAGGTCTTTTACATAAACAAAAAACGGGCAGCACATTTGAAAAAACCGCTTCAAATGAAAATGGCGGCACTAATTACACCTTAAAAACAGACGATTTTCCGTTCCATAAATTAGCCGACACAAACGATAAAAATTCTGCTGTGTTATTTAACACCGACGACGTAGTGGCATCGGCAGGCGTATTTTCACGTCAGGTTAATGGCGAAAATAAAGCAGACAGTGATGTTGATACTTGTGCATCAGTGAAAGATAACATTTTTCATGCGGGCATCTTAAACACACGCGAAGTCACTAATCGTCAAGCCCCAAGCGTGATTAACGCAGCATTTAATTATCGTAATTTTTGGGATGGGCGAGCCAATAACATTTTTAATGGTGTTTCACCATTTGGCGATCGTGACAAAAAAGCCGCGATTTGGATTACCCAAGAAAATGGCAAAACAATTAAACAAAAAATTCATTTAGAAAATGCGTCGCTTGCTTCACAAGCTGTAGCTCCTGTTTTAAATGAGGTGGAAATGTCTTGCACGCAACGACTTTTTCCCGATGTTGGACGAAAATTGCTTACTCGCAAGCCGTTATCTAGCCAAGAAATTCACGCGCAAGACAGTGTATTGGCAACGCTTAGAGATAAATCTGGCAAAGGCTTAACAACCACTTATCAAGAGTTAGTTAAAACCGCTTTCGCGCCACGTTATTGGGATGGAACAGGCAATTTTGGCAAACCTAAACCTGCAAAAGCAGTGCCTTATAATCAAATGGAGGCGAATTTTTCGTTCTTTTTTGGGATTGCCTTGCAACTTTATCAAGATACGTTAATTTCAGACCAAACACCGTTTGACACACCTAGAATTGCAGGCTCAATGCCACAAATTCCTCAAGGCTTTGATGAGCATCAAGCGAATGGTTTAAATGTTTTTTTGAACGCACATTGTTCGATTTGCCACAAAGGACCAACTTTTACAGCAGCAACTGAAACCTATAAATTGGTGAATCGAAAAACATTGAACGGGGCATTTGAAGGTAAAGGAGTTGCTCAAGCGATTATGGACGAGGGTTTTGCGAATACTAGCGTTACGCCTGACGATTATGATTTAGGTCTCGGTGATAAAGATCCATTTGGTAATCCGCTTTCATTTAGCGATCAATATATGCAAAAGTTATTGAAAGGTAAGGCTTTTGTTGATCCCATTGTTGTAAATACTTGCGAATTTGATAATCCATTTATTTTAGATTTTAAATACAATGAATTGCGCGATGATCCGTATGCTGGGGATTGTGCTGAAATTGAAGATTACGCAAAAATTCCAAAATTACCCATTTTGCAAGATGAACTAAAAAGGATAAATCAAGGTCGTGCATTTGTCGCCACGAGAGGCGCGTTTAAAATTCCCTCGCTTCGCAATGTTGAATTGACCGCGCCATATATGCACAACGGCAGTATGCTCACGTTAGAGCAAGTGGTGGATTTTTACTTTAGAGGTGGAAATTTTAGTAATCCCGCCCATTTTGCAACCGTCGTTTTTCCTCAAGAAATTAGTAATCAAGAAAAAGCGGATTTAGTGACATTTTTGAAATCATTAACCGATGAACGAGTTCGTTTTGAACGTGCGCCATTTGATCATCCACAATTGTTAATCCCGAATGGGCATAGCACGAATGCAGATGTGAAAAATATGAAACAAGCGCAGGATTTGTTCTTAACGCTTCCTGCTGTGGGTAAAGATGGGCGTGATGCAAAATTAGGCGCGTTAAAACCATTTGAGGATTTATTGGGCAATTAGTTTCAAAAATCAAACGGGCGCAAAAAAACGCCCGTTGCGTCGTTTA
>JBAXMT010000109.1:0-7502 GCA_037134135.1 Methylococcaceae bacterium
TTTTGATGGATAATTCTACAAAATTTGTGTCCTGAATAGTGTAATGGGATCACTTCACGAGAGACTTCATTTTTTGAACAAAGTGCATCCGTTAATTCTTCACGCGATACGCTGTAAAAGTCACCTTCTTCTTCAGCATATCGAGGGATGTGATTGAGGAGGGTTTTAATCATTCAGGAAGACTGATGTTATAAATATGTCTTGCTAATTCAGACAAATAAGGTTTTTCAATATAGTTGAAATCCCAGAACTTTATTTCCAGTAAATTTCTTCTGCCGCCAGTGCTGATGTGTGGATTTGATGTTGTTAGCCAGAACGATTGATAAAGCAGCTTATAAAACAGTTGTTTTTCATTTCTAATGGATGAATTAGGTTGCTGGATATTGTTAGCTAAATCGTTAAAATAAAAACCGTCTTGTACGCCATTCTTTTTATCTCGCTCATCTAAAACAAGATTTTTGAGATTAAGATAAGTTTTGCTAAATGGATATAACTTATTTTTTATAACATCAGACGATGCTGAATTTTTAGAAAACAAATCGAATAGAATTTTTTCGTAGTTTTGAACTGCATCATCAAAATTAAACATGAGACGCATATTGACCATGAATAAATATGCCACCATTTGTTCATCTAATTCACTGAACAGCGTTGAATTGTGGACAATCCAATTTCGAGTATTTTTCATAATCCATGCTAACCCCCTTATTTTCTTTGTATCAGCAGCTTCCCATTCATGAGATAGTGTTCTAATAAAAAGTTTGTACAATGTTGCTTTGTTGTTATCTTTTGATTCATTTAATGATAGAAAATTTTGCAGCACTTCTAAATAATCACGCGCATCATCCAAATTAACTCTTTTTTCGTTTTCACTGATAAAGTCATTGAATGAGATTTTGTCGTCAGTCAGATTTTTTGCAATGTAGTTGCAACCTTCAATGATGCCGCGTCGTAATTGTGAATATGGGTTTTCATGGCATTCTTTAACCCATGCTTGAACTTCTGGATTAGCCTTTTCATAAATGCGAGGCAAAGCTATTTTTGCTGTTTTAAATGCCTCTTGTATTGATTTTGTATTTTCACCATGATTGGAACAAAACAGAATGTGTTGTTTTGGAAAGCCCAATTCAACAACCAATTCAGTGTAAAGATAAAAGCCTGCCATGCCTTTTAATTGGTTGCATTTTTTACCGAGCAATTCTTCATCTTCTGTTTCATCGTCTAGTTTTTCATAACCTTCAAATGTTTTTAGTAATTCCAAAACGGATTCATTAACGTCATCACCTTTTGAGTAAGCAGGTAAATCTATGTCAAGAATGATGTAATCAATTTTGTTTAAATTTTCTCTAATGAATCCCAAGCCATCTTGAAAACTTAGCTCAATAAAAACGCCTTCTTTTTTTAAATTACTTTTAAGAATACGCTTATCATCGGCAAAACAATTTTCATTTAAAACACTGCCGAAAATCTCACTGCTAGTGATTTTTGGTGAATTTTCAAAATCTTCAACCCATAAAAAGTAGCTCATTTTTTACCCCCTTAATTAGAAATTAACAGTTCGTTTGGTATTGTGAATTCAACCACAAAATCATCTTGTGGTTTTGGTTTAAAGAATATGCTACCTATTTTACTTGCCAGTGCCGATAAAAAGACATGACCTTTTCCGCTACCTTTGATGGAGGTGCGTTCACGCTTAACACTTGGATTACGACAAATAATTACTTGATTTCCATCGCGTTCATCCAGTTCTAAAACGACAGATTGATTTGATTCCGACGAATAGTATTTAAACGCATTAACAAGTATTTCATTAAATAAAATTGTTAAAAATGATTCCGTAACAGAGTATTCCTTGAATTGAATGTCATTACGTTCAAAGCCAATGAGTTCAAGTTTGAAAAAATGCTGCTCAATCCAATCTAAGCATTCTGGTAACGAACCAGATTTGCTTAACAATTCAGAAAAGCTAATTTCCCATTCAGTTTGTATAGTTCGTTCTAATTCAAAATAGTCTTCATTCCAGATTTTTGGTGTAACTGAAGAATTTATTTTTCCCTGTGCTTTCGCATAAGCCATGTAATGTTGTTGAATTTTATCTGTGCCAGATGAAGATAATAAATGCAGTAATATCATATTTAGCGTTTTACTTAATACTCTTGCTAATCCGCTGCTGCCTTTGTTATCTGTTTTTATTTTACCTTTCAGAACTTTTTCATCTGTTGAAATGATGCTGAATACATCCAACAATCCTCGCATTGTTTGGGCTGCTTCAATATAAAGTTTTGGATTATTTTCGTGATTGGTGTTGTAGATAATTGCATCTAAAGGGCTACGAAATTTATGCGCGAACATTGACATCATGTCTTCTAGTTCTTTGTCTTTTTTTGCAAGTGCTTCGGCATTGTTGATATTTTGCAAATGAGCATCTTTTAACTCTTGATCTTTTACTTTTTCGATCCAATTTTTTGCATTTTCATATTCGCCATTTTGTAAGCACTTTTGACTGTTCAACGTATAGTAACGATCATCGTCGCTTTTTTTCAATGTTTCTAACAGAGCATCTTCAAGTTCTGATTTTGATAGTTTTAGTACCCTAAAATTTTTAAATCTATCAATTTTTAGCTGAGGCATAACTGTTCCACTACAGTATGGTTTTATCTGGATTTTCCATAATTCAGTTTGCATATAAGTGTTTAAATACTCTGTGTATTCGTGATTTGATGTTCGGATAATCACATAATATGCTGGGATAACAATATTCAGATTTTCATTTTGATGTAAATAGACATATTGCCCTTCCATAGACAGTACAATGTCATCTTTTTGTAAAAGGCAGTTTTTATCTGGAATGATGCTAATTTTTTTTGAATCAGTATTTAAATTTCTACTAAAAATAAAATAAGTTCCTTCAGGAGAAAATTCATTTCTATCTAAAGGCTTGCCTTTAATAACTGTAGATATATCTGATAGTTTAATTGTCTCACGTCCATTGATAACTGAATTAGCCGCTTTAAGCGCAGAGTAGTAGTTCTTATCTAGGGAAAAAATTTCGTCAATATCAGACAATGAAAGGTAAAATTCACCATCATTTTTACAATTACTAAATGTGTTAACTATAGCAGATGCGTTATCTGTAAAATTGGGCATGAAAATGTCAGAATTTTTATTGCCGTTTCTTATTACTAGAACAGATGTCTTAACGCCAGTGTAAGAAAAAATGCGATCTGGCAAGCTAATGATCATATCTAAAGAAAATTCGTTTATTAAATCATTGCGTAATTTAAGTTCATTTGAATTTACTAATAATCCATTATGAATTACAAAAATAGCTACACCATTATCACTGAGTAACTTCAAGCCTTTTTTTATCAGTTCTACATCCAAAGATTTAGAAGGTGTTCTGTCAACTATCTGACCCAAAGGTAGATTACCAATAACTAAATCATATTTTTCATTGCCAAAGTCATATCCAAGGGTATCTGATTCTATAAAGTCAATTTCAGGATTTATAAGGCGTGCGATTTGAATTAAATCAACATTTATATCAATTCCTTTTAATTTCTTTGATTTATCGAGATGATGCAAAATTCTTCCAGTACCACAACAAATATCAATTGCATTTTCGTAGCCATAATTTTCACCAATTTTAGAGATCAATTCGGCTAAGTTATAAGGAGTGTATGAGATTTCTTTTTTTTCTAAAAACAATTCCAATATGTTTTGTTTATCAGCTTGATTTAGTGGAGATATTTTTTCCAATATTCACTCAGCGTTAAGTCAATGTGATTTCTTTTGATTTCGCTTAAAAACCTATCAATTTCATATTTACTCATTCTTGGAGCTGTAACAGCTTCAGGTAACTTGTAAAAATAATTAAAATCATCTTTATGTAAATGAAACACATGAATTTCTTTTGGGAATTCGCCTGTCCAGTTTTTCAACTGTTCATGAATTATTTCATAGCCACCACTAGAAAATGGAATACAAGCGACTGATTCTAATTTTTGTTCATTAGCTTTTTCTAATAATGGTAAAAAAGAATGAAGCAATTCTTTTTCATTGCTGAAATAGGTTACTTTTCGTTCAGGCACATCAAGCCCACGCAAATAATGTCTTATTGCGTTACGTCTATCATTGTAGCCTTCGCCAGAATCAGGTGGATTACTGGGGCTTTTCATAAAAGTCATATCAAACTGATTCACTTTCCCCCAAATTGAATCACAATGAAATACGAGTTCAACGTTTGGAAATTTCAAAGAAGTAGGGGGCGTGTTTATTTTTTTGATACACCAGCCAGTTATAGTGTCGTCGAGTGCATTTGAATGTTTTTGAGATAGTTTTACAAAATCAGGTATTGCAACAGGTTCCAATGAAACGGGTGCATCTAAATTCCCTTGAAAAAAATCACGATTTGAAAAATATAAAATCTCGTCTACAAATAGGGACATCATTTTGTTAAAAAATGGCATTTGTCTACAGTCTTCTTCAGAGTAACGATTATGCAAGTTAATTACCGCATTGATTTTAACTCCCATTTTACAAAGCCTTCCCAAAAGCTCACTTTCGTTCATTTTGATACATAACACTTTTCCAATGATGCTGGATTGTTCGAAATGTGTTGAACACAAAACCACATTATCGAATTCCAAGGTTTGAAAATCAACGTGATATTTACACGCGGAAGGATATAAAACAGTTGTGCCTGATTTGTTAATTGACTTAACTGTATTCAATGTTGATTGGTGAATTTCACGTTGATTCATTTTGTTTCCTTCGGATATGTGTTTCATATTTGTCATTATCGACATTTTTTAACTAATGTAACGGGAAAGATGTAGGAGTTTTATTGCACTGCTTGTTAATACAATAATCAAATCACAGTGAATGTCCTATAAATGCAACGAAGGTGTGTGAAAATATGAACTTTTAGTGTTTAAATCGTTGCGGTGAATCCATTTTTTTTGAAAAAACTCCCACTATTTTCCCATTACATTTAAACCGATTTTAGACAAAATGCACTCTCACAAATAACAAACTTGGAAATTTTAAAATGTCAGATGTTTATCAAATGCTTTGCGAAACAGAAGAAATGAGTGCTGATTCTTGGGGGATATTTTCTTATAACGATGCACCAGCGGCTTTTTGTGGAGGTGGGAGCGGATGTTTTTGCTGGTTCAATTCAAAAGAAGATATGTTTAAATTCTTTACATCTGAAGACATCATTGGTGAAGATGCAGACATGTCAAAAATTACCAACAAAATACTACGCGATGAAATTGGTATTGATGATGGCGTAATGCAGATCAATCAGGAATTAAAAGGAATTATCCAAATTCAGTGGATTGGACAGTTTGAGCAATTGTGTAACGGTAACAACGATTATGCAAAAGAAGTTATTGAACAATTTCGACAATCGCTCAACAATGACCGATTCACACCAATTAACCAATCAGAAATTTCAGCATTTAAAGAATTTTTAGAAGAGTATGGTTTGTAGTTTTCCGATTTAAAAAATCAGGTAACATCTAGCGGATAAAAAATTTATGACAACACATGACTGGTTAAAGCAATTTATTTTCACACATACTCGAATGTCTATTCCAGATGGTCGTCCGTTGTATGCTTATAAATGTACAGAAAAAAAATATCTTGAACTCAAGAGTATGGTGTTGAAATTACTTTTAGCAGATTTAAAAAACGAATCTGCTAAACAAGTACCAGCAATATTTTGTCTTTATGCGGCTGAAACTTTTTCACGAGAACATACTGGTGGAATTTGGACGTGGGAGACTGTTTTTCATCCATTAGGAATGGATATTCCAGATCGTAATGTGATAGAACATTGGGTGAAAAATGGGCTTAATTGGTGGTGTCGCCCACTTCTTCTTGGACAAAATGGGTATCGTCGTTTTTTAGTTTCGATTGCTTGTGAAGGTGGACTACCACTCAGATTACTAGAAAATGATAGCGCGGCAATCAATCATTTTTTTCGTTCTATATTAGAAAATTATCATGCGATGGGCTGCGGTGGTTTGGAAGCTGCACAACAAGTAGCTGTTTTGAACGCATATAGATTACCACCTGTTTTAAGGCAAGATGTTGTTTTTCGTCTTAGTGGTGAATTGATTTCTTCAGTTGTTGATCTGCAAACAAAATATGAAATCGGACGTGTTAAAAATCCAATTGCTGTATTGGATGAAAAAGATTTTAACTGGCGGAAAACATTGCCGTTAATGGTTGAGGACGGCGTAGCAGAAACATTGTTTAATGGCTTGCTAAAACGTTCTGATCAGTTGGCGAGAGCCACAAATGCTAAATTGCGATGGATTGGCAAACTTCACCAAACAGAGTCAGGGTATAAAATTGAAAAAGTTTTGGAATTACCAGAGATTGTTAGTGGAGAGTTGGTGCAACAATGGCTTGGACAAAATAGTGAACCACCACCACCTCGTCTTCAATTTGTTCTAAATACAAATTCAGGCTCTCAAACAATTGCTAGGCTCACTTTGTGTGCTGGCTCAGGTGAAACGGCACGGTATCGCAGGGAATTGTTACGAAAAGATGGAGTTCGTTTATTTAACGAAGAAGTGTCTGAATTTCATTCTTTATTTTTGCATGATGGACAAAAAGAACATCCGTTGGATGTTAAGTCGGGGGAATCTTGGAACGAAGCATTGCCTTGGATATTTACTGAAAAAAGTGCCACCAATGAATTTGAGTTTTTTGGTGAAGGTTCAGTAAGAACAAAAGAGGAAAAGGTATTTGTTCTAGCTAATGAAACACTAAAACCTCATGCTTTTGGAGGTGGCAGTTTTGAAGTGTTGGCGTATATACAAGAACTAAACAGAACTGTTTGGCGAGTTGTTGGGGAAGTTGATTTTATTACTGAGGAATTGGATCGCTATCGAATTGCTTGTAAATCCGAGGATGATTTGAGTGAAAGTTGTCAAATTGTGGGTGATGTTTTAATAGAAGTAAATAATTTTCAGCCCGTATATCGTGGATTACCAAATATAAAAATTGGAAATGTTAAAAATAAAAATTGTTATCGTACACAGTGGCGTGCTGTTAATGGTGCCAAAAATTGGCAAGATTGTGATTTCGATGATTTAGCATTTGGTAATGTTTGGTTACGCTTACAGAATAAAGAAGATAAGACTGAAATTTATCGCCGTAAAATTTTAGTAGTGCCAAAAACATTTAGAATTGAAACAGTTATTGGTGGGGCTGATTCCACAAATGGTATTTATCGCTTAAAAGGATTTAAAGGAGCTGTTGTTTCTACAGATTTACAATCGGAAACTTCAACGGTTTCTGATGATAACATCGAAATAAATTGTCCAATGTTAGAAAGCACAAATTTTCCCGATTTATTAGTGACATTTCATTGGACAACGGCAAATTTACAAATTAAGTTACCTTATCCACAACGTGGTGCAATCTTTCAAATAAGTAGCTGCCCAAAAGTCTTTTAACATTTTTCAGGCAAATTTTATGGTGTA
>JBAXMT010000110.1:0-7474 GCA_037134135.1 Methylococcaceae bacterium
GTGTTCATGTTGTTGCCTATCTTTTGTTGTAACAATTTTTAAAGATAATTAACGTTTTCGGTTGAATCTTTATACACTTTAGTTCTTATTAAAAAAACTACAAACAAAATAGGGATACTATTTAAATAAAAATAGCCTGTTCATACAATTTCACTCCATGACGAAAAAATAAATATGACTAAAAAAGTAACATTCAAAGTTCAAAACGGCGGTTCATTGCAAGGCGAAGCGCGTGTTGCAGGTGATAAATCTATGTCACATCGCTCGATTATGTTGGGTTCATTAGCAGAAGGTGTGACGCACGTCACTGGATTTTTAGAGGCAGAAGATGCGTTAGCAACGTTGCAAGCCTTTCGGGACATGGGCGTAGAAATTGAACAAAATGGCGACGGTTGCGTGACAATTCACGGCGTGGGAAAACACGGTTTAAAAGCTCCTCACGCTCCGTTGTATTTGGGAAATTCAGGAACATCGATGCGTTTGTTAAGCGGTTTATTAGCAGGACAAGCATTTGATTCGGTGTTGACAGGTGACGAATCCTTATCGAAACGCCCAATGAAACGCGTTACAGAACCATTAGCCAAAATGGGCGCGGATATTAAAACCACCGAAAAAGGCACGGCTCCGTTAGAAATTACAGGCAGAGCAGGGCAGTTGACAGGCATTAATTACGAAATGCCGATGGCGAGCGCACAGGTAAAATCGTGTTTATTATTGGCAGGAATGTACGCGCAAGGTGAAACGAAAGTCACTGAACCTGCGCCCACTCGTGACCACACTGAACGTATGTTAAACGGTTTTGGTTATTATTCTGTTCACGTCGATAAAAATCAAGCGAGCATCACCGCAAACGGTAAATTGACCGCAATGACAATTGACGTTCCGAGTGATATTTCTTCAGCGGCATTCTTTTTAGTTGGCGCATCGATTGCGGAAAATTCAGATGTTTTATTGAAACATGTTGGAATCAATCCAACTCGAACAGGTGTGATTGATATTTTACGTTTGATGGGCGCGAACATCGAAGTTTTAAATGAACGTATTGTTGGTGGTGAACCCGTGGCGGATTTGCGCGTAATTTCAAGCCAATTAAAAGGCATCGACATTCCCGAATATCTTGTGCCATTAGCGATTGATGAATTCCCTGTTTTGTTTATTGCCGCTGCGTGTGCCGAAGGTGAAACGCGTTTAACAGGTGCGGAAGAATTGCGCGTTAAAGAATCTGACCGCATTCAAGTGATGGCGGACGGTTTGCAAATTTTGGGCGTGAATGCAGAACCCACGCTAGATGGCATGATTATTCAAGGTGGCGCAATCGATGGCGGAACCGTCGAATCTCACGGCGATCACCGAATTGCGATGGCGTTTGCGATTGCGGGCTTATGCGCCACCGCACCAATTACGATTTTAGATTGTGCGAACGTGAATACTTCATTTCCAACGTTTAAAAAATTAGCAACTGATTTAGGGTTGCAACTTACGAGCGAGGAAAGTTAATGGGTGTTCCAGTTTTAACAATTGATGGACCAAGTGGCGCGGGAAAAGGAACAGTCAGTCGCTTAATCGCGCAAAAATTAGGCTGGCATTATTTAGACAGCGGCGCGATTTATCGAGCTTTAGCACTTGAGCTGTCTGAAAAAGATGTTTTACATGAAAGTATTGCTGAAATGGTCGATGTTGCTTTAGGAATGGATTTAGTTTTTGGATGCAGCGAAAATCGATCAGTCTTGCTTAATGGTCAAGATATTACGGATTTATTGGGTTTAGAAAGCACAGGAAATAATGCCTCGAAAATTGCCTCAATTCCTGAAATTCGTGCGGCATTATTACAAAAACAGCACGATTTTAAACAGGCTCCAGGTTTGGTCGCCGATGGACGCGATATGGGAACAGTGGTTTTTCCCGAAGCAAAACACAAAGTTTTTCTTACCGCAAGTGCATCAGAAAGAGCTGAAAGACGCTATAAACAGTTGAAAGAAAAAGGAATTGATGCTAACCTTTTGAAGATAACAGCCGATATACAAGAACGTGATCAGCGTGACAGTGAGCGTCAAATTTCGCCATTAGTTCCAGCCGCTGATGCAATTTATATTGATTCTTCAACTATGAGCATTCAAGCCGTAGTTGCTGAAGTGTTAAGTTTAGTCCGTTAGGATATTTTTACAGTCGCCGCAAAAGATTGCGGTTTTTTATTAACTTTTAAATAACAGAAAAGATTGGTTTCAAATCAGTCTGGGAAAGAAAAATGAGCGAGAGCTTTGCAGCATTACTTGAAGAGAGTTTAACCAAGACCAAAATGAGTCCTGGTGCCATGTTAGTTGGTACGGTTATCGATATTGAAAACGATATGGTTATCGTCAGCACGCATTCAAAATCAGAAGGCGTGATTCCGAAATGGCAATTTTTAAACGCTAACGGCGAATTAGAAATTTCAATCGGTGACGAAATCGAAGTTGCGTTAGATTTATTTGAAGACGGTTTAGGTTCAACCATTCTTTCCCGCGATAAAGCAAAGAAAAATAAAGCATGGTTTGAATTAGAAACTGCGTTTGAAAATGATGCGACAATTATCGGTCGTATTAACGGTAAAGTACGCGGTGGTTTCACTGTCGAAGTAGGCGCATTACGCGCATTCTTGCCTGGTTCACTCGTTGACGTTCGTCCAGTTCGTGACACTACTTTCTTAGAAGGTCGTGATTTAGAATTCAAAGTCATCAAAATTGACCAAAAACGCAACAACGTGGTGCTTTCACGTCGTGCCGTTGTTGAGAAAGAATACAGCGCAGAACGCGAAGAATTGTTGAAAACGCTTGAAGAAGGCGCAACAGTTGTTGGCGTAGTTAAAAACTTAACGGATTATGGCGCGTTCATTGATTTGGGCGGCATCGACGGTTTATTACACATCACAGACATGGCCTGGAGACGTGTTCGTCACCCATCAGAATGTGTTGAAATTGGTCAAGAAATCAACGTAAAAGTGTTGAAATACGACAAAGACAAAAATCGTGTGTCTTTGGGTATGAAACAAATGGGCGAAGATCCTTGGTTGAACATCGCCACTCGTTACCCAGCTGGTACGCGCGTTTCAGGTAAAGTGAATAACTTAACTGATTATGGCTGTTTTGTTGAAATCGAAGAAGGCGTTGAAGGTTTAGTTCACGTTTCAGAAATGGATTGGACAAACAAAAACGTTAACCCATCACGTTTAGTGCAGTTGGGCGATGACGTTGAAATCATGGTATTGGAAATCGACGAAGAACGTCGTCGTATTTCATTAGGCATGAAACAATGCAAAACAAATCCTTGGGATGAATTTGCTGCAACGCACAACAAAGGCGACAAAATCACTGGAAAAATCAAATCAATCACTGATTTCGGTATTTTCATTGGTTTGGACGGTGGGATTGATGGTTTGGTTCACATGTCTGACATTTCTTGGGAAGGCGAAGGCGAAGCTGCCGTTCGTGATTTCAAAAAAGGCGATGAGCTTGAAACTATCATCTTAGCGGTGGATTCAGAACGCGAACGTATTTCGTTAGGTATCAAACAATTAGCACAAGATCCGTTCCAAAACTTTCTTGCTACCCATGAAAAAGGTAGCGCAGTAAAAGGTACTGTTAAAGAAGTGGATGCGAAAGGTGCCACCATCGTTTTAGAAGATGGCATTGAAGGTTATTTAAGAGCTTCTGAAATTCAACGTGATCGCGTTGAAGATGCGCGTACTTTGTTGAAAGAAGGCGATAGCATTGAAGCGAAGTTCATTGGTATCGATAAAAAAGCGAAAACCATTAGCTTGTCAATGAAACCAAAAGAAGAAAATACTCGCGTAGAAAAAGAACAAACTGTTTCTGCGAAAGATTATTCTGCTTCAGCACAACAAAGCGTTGCATCACCTACCTTAGGTGATATTTTCAAGCAACAAATGGAAAAATAAAATCGCAAGATTTGAAGGGGAGGTACGGCTTGTCGTGCCTCCTTTTTTATTTTAACAGGAGCGAAAGTGACAAAATCTGAACTAATTGATGTGTTGGTAAAACAACAATCTCATTTTGCCATGAAAGATGTTGAACTCACGGTAAAATGTATCATCGAGCAAATGAATCAAGCGTTATCTATGGGAGAGCGTATTGAAATTCGAGGCTTTGGTAGTTTTTCATTACGTTTGCGTCCGCCGCGTATGGGACGTAATCCAAAAACAGGTGAATCTGTTGCATTAGCTAAAAAACACGTTCCACATTTCAAACCTGGTAAGGAATTGCGTGATCGCGTAAATGCGTCTGCAAGCGAATATAAAATTATTGAGTAAAATTAGTATCGTTACTTCTGAAATTAGCGCGATTTTTTTAACCGCGCTATTTTTTTGAGTTATTTTTGGAAATTACGCTTGCGTGTTGACGATAATTCCAAGCGGGCTTTGACCTTGAAGATTTTGCGCTAACGTTTGCAAAAAGGTTGCTAAGGTCGCATTACTATTTGATCCTGCCCCTTGAGCATTTAAAACACTTTGAAAGCCATCTTTTAACGCTTGAATCGTGCCTGAACCATAATTTGCTGTATTCCGACTTTCATCGTTCAATTGTTTAACCAATGACTGTAAATTAGTTGCGAGATTGCCAACTGTTGTCGTGTTTCCACTGGTGTATGCAGCAATTGCAGCTTCGTTAACACTACTCGATTCACTGTCACTAGAGCTTTCAGAGTCTTCATTGTATTTTGAAGAAAGCTGTTGTAAATTCGATTGCTCGCGATTTACGACTGTCGTGCTTTGAGAATCTTTTTGGCTTAAAATTGAGAATAAATCTTCAATAAATGACCCTAAAGATTTTTCTGACGTATTAGCTTGACTTGCACTACTGATAACAGGAGTTGCCACGCTGGTTGGGTTTGCTAAACCAATTTGCGCGAACGCTTGCCCAATGTAAGATGAAAATGCAGACTCATTTGCTGCATTATTAGCCAAGTTTGTACTGTTTGCTGTAGCTACTTTGGTGGTAACTTGCGGATTATAAGCGTTGCTATTATTTACGGAAGAAATGGTACTCATGATGAACCTCGCCCTTTTAGCGGAAAAATCGAATAAAATAAGAGCCAGTACTTTAATTACACTATGCCCGAACTGGTGTATCGGATTCTACGCGATTTACTTTAGAAATAAATAGACTTACTTCATATTTTGCTTTCAAAAACGTCAAAGGATTACTTATGTTAGAAAATTACCGCCAACATATTGCAGAACGCGCAGCAGAAGGCGTTGTACCCAAACCATTAAACGCTGAACAAACTGCCGCTTTGGTTGAATTGTTTAAAAAGCCACCTGCGAGCGAAACAGATTTTATTTTAGATTTGCTCGCAAACCGCATTCCAGCTGGTGTTGATGAAGCGGCTTATGTGAAAGCTGGATTTTTAGCGGCGATTGCAAAAGGCGAAACGACATCACCGATTTTAAATTCAGAACGCGCCACTGAATTACTCGGCACAATGCTTGGCGGTTATAACATCTCGCCACTGATTGATTTACTCGATTGCGAAAACGAAAAAATTTGTGAACTTGCCGCAAAAGGTTTGTCACATACATTGTTAATTTTCGATGCGTTTCATGATGTTGAAATCAAAGCCAAAGCGGGAAATAAATTTGCCGCGCAAGTTTTACAATCGTGGTCAGATGCGGAATGGTTCACTGCGAAAAATGCGACACCTGAAAAATTAACAGTCACCGTTTTTAAAGTCACAGGCGAAACCAATACAGACGATTTATCGCCAGCACCCGATGCGTGGTCACGTCCTGATATTCCTTTGCACGCAAAAGCTATGCTTAAAATGCCGCGTGATGGTATTACGAATGCCGAAGCGCAAATCAGCGAATTGAAACAAAAAGGCTTTCCCGTCGCTTACGTTGGCGATGTGGTTGGCACTGGATCTTCACGCAAATCTGCGACGAATTCGGTTTTATGGTTTATGGGCGATGACATTCCGCACATTCCAAATAAACGTGAAGGCGGCGTTTGCATCGGCGGCAAAATCGCGCCAATCTTTTTCAATACAATGGAAGATTCTGGCGCGTTGCCGTTTGAATGTGACGTAAGCGAACTCGCAATGGGCGACGTGATTGATATTTTTCCGTATCAAGGCGAAGTCAAACGCCACGACAGCGATGAAGTTGTTTGTAAATTTGAATTAAAAACTGATGTTTTGTTAGATGAAGTTCGTGCAGGAGGAAGAATTCCGTTAATTATCGGACGCGGTTTAACTGACCGTGCGCGTATTGCTTTGGGTTTAGAACCATCAACCGTTTTCAAACGTCCAACCGATGAAAAAGACAGTGGCAAAGGTTTTACGCTCGCACAAAAAATGGTTGGTCAAGCGTGCGGCGTTGTTGGCGTGCGTCCAAATACTTATTGCGAACCACGAATGACAACCGTCGGCTCACAAGACACAACAGGACCTATGACGCGCGACGAATTGAAAGATTTGGCGTGCCTCGGATTTTCTGCGGATTTGGTGATGCAATCGTTTTGTCACACCGCCGCCTATCCGAAACCGATTGACGTTGAAATGCAGCACACGTTGCCTGATTTTATTATGAATCGCGGCGGCGTTTCCTTGCGTCCTGGTGATGGGATTATTCATTCTTGGTTAAATCGAATGTTATTGCCTGATACGGTTGGAACGGGCGGCGATTCACACACACGTTTTCCAATTGGGATTTCATTTCCAGCAGGTTCGGGTTTAGTGGCATTTGCTGCCGCAACTGGCGTTATGCCGCTTGATATGCCTGAATCAGTTTTGGTGCGTTTCACAGGCGAAATGCAACCAGGAATTACTTTGCGGGATTTGGTCAACGCAATTCCTTACGCCGCAATTCAAAAAGGTCTTTTAACGGTTGATAAAAAAGGCAAAAAGAACGTTTTCTCAGGGCGCATTTTGGAAATTGAAGGCTTGCCTGATTTGAAAGTCGAACAAGCATTTGAATTATCTGATGCGTCAGCAGAACGTAGCGCGGCAGGTTGTACCGTGCTTTTAAATGAAGCTCCGATTCGTGAATATCTGAATTCAAATATCACGCTGTTAAATTGGATGATTAAAGAAGGTTATGGCGATAAACGCACGATTGAACGCCGAATTTCAAAAATGCAAGAATGGCTCGAAACGCCTGTTTTACTTTTACCTGATGCCGATGCAGAATACTTTGAAGTGATTGAAATCAACTTGAATGAAATCACGGAACCGTTGCTTGCGTGTCCGAATGACCCAGATGACATTAAAAAATTATCTGACGTTGCAGGTACGCATATTGACGAAGTATTTTTAGGTTCGTGCATGACTAATATCGGGCATTTTAGAGCCGCTGAAAAATTGCTCAAACAACAAACGACCGATTTGCCGAGTAAATTGTGGATTGCGCCACCGACTAAAATGGATGTGTCGCAACTTCAAAAAGAAGGCGTTTATGACACCTTTGAAAAAGCGGGCGCAC
>JBAXMT010000111.1:0-7453 GCA_037134135.1 Methylococcaceae bacterium
CCAACGATGTCAGCGTTGTTTTGGATTTGATGATTCACGATATTGATATTATTTTAGCGTTGGTCGATTCGGATATTGAACGCATCGACGCGAGCGGCACGGCGGTTTTAACGAAAGGCACGGACATTGCCAACGCGCGTTTGACGTTTAAAAACGGTTGCGTCGCGAATGTGACTGCGAGCCGAATCAGCATGAAACTCGAACGCAAAATGCGTTTGTTTCGCCCAAGTTCTTACGCTTCTGTTGATTTTCAAAATCGGATTTTGCAAAAATACCGCACTGGCGAAAAAGAAATGTTTGCAGGTGTTCCAGAAATTATCAGCGAAGAAGCCACCTTTGAAACCAGTGACGCGCTACTTGCCGAAATTCAACAGTTTGTGAGCTGCATTCAAACGGGCAAACAGCCTTTGGTGACAGGCGAAGCGGCGCGTTTAGCGTTGGCGACGGCAATTCAAATTACAAAACTCATTCACACGGAAACACAATTATGATTCAAATGGTTAATCTCAAGGCGCAATATACTGAAATAAAAGAAGAAGTTGAACGCGGCATTGCAGAAACAATCGAGAATTGCAGCTTTATTTTAGGACCCAATGTTCAAGCCTTTGAACGTGAAGCCGCAGAATATCTTGGCGTAAAACACGCGATTGGCGTGGCTTCTGGCACGGACGCTTTGCATTTGGCGTTAATCGCCGAAGGCATTGGCGCGGGTGACGAAGTGATTACCACACCATTTACGTTTATTGCGACCGCCGAAGCGATTAAATACGTCGGTGCGATTCCCGTGTTTGTGGATATTGACCCGCGCACCTTTAACATTTGTCCCAAAGCGATTGCCGCTGCGATTACGCCAAAAACCAAAGCGATTATGCCTGTGCATTTGTTTGGTCAACCAGCCGATATGACAGCAATTTTAGCGTTGTGTGAACAGCACAATTTGAAGTTAATTGAAGATTGTTGCCAGTCGTTTGGCGCGAAAATCAACGGCAAACAAACGGGTGCAATCGGTCACGCTTCGGGATTTAGTTTTTTCCCAAGCAAAAATTTAGGTGCGTTTGGTGATGGTGGTTTAGCGACGACGAACAACGATGAAACAGCAGCAAAAATTCGCCAACTTCGCAATCACGGTTCGGACGTGCGTTATTATCACGACGTGATTGGTTACAACAGCCGTTTAGATGAAATGCAAGCCGTCGTTTTACGCGCCAAACTGAAACACATTGACGAATACAATCAAGGTCGTCGTCGTGTGGCGAAATTGTACGCAGAATTGTTGGCGGGTTTGCCACTCGAAATACCGTTTGAAGATGGTTTGGGTGAACACGTTTATCATCAATATACATTGCTTTGCGATAGACGCGATGATGTGATGGCTGCGTTGCAAGCCAAACAAATCGGCTGTGCGGTATATTATCCTGTGCCGTTGCATCAACAAAATGCGTTCAAAGAAGACTGTGCGGGACTGACTTTCCCGATGACAGAATCCGTTGCGGCACGTTGCTTTTCACTGCCAATTTGTCCGTTTTTGACGGACGAAGAAATTCATGAAATCTGTAGTGTGATTCGCGGCGTATTCGCTTAAATCACGTCGCCCATTTTAATGAGCAATTCCCGAGCTATCTAATTCTTGTAAAAAGTTAGTAATTGATAAGGTAACGTCATCAGACGCACGGTTGAAATCAGACGTATTGCTGTCTAATAGCTGCAATGCGTCTTCATATCTTTTAGCGTTAACAAGCGTCGCCACTTTTCCCGCTTCAATATGAAATTCCATGTGCTTTGTTATGCAATCTAAAAAACTTGGCAAATGTTTGAATTTTGAATAGGTTTCTTTTTTATGCAGCCATTTACCAACAGTACAACGCCCATCATCGCTGATAGTTCCTATGTTAAGTTTTTCTTTGTTGGCAATAGCAATCGCTAATTTCATTTTCCATTTTGCGTGACTTTTAATTACATCACCTGAATCACATATATTTTTCATACATTCCCCCGAAGTTAAAATTGAGTTGAATTAAAAATATACACATGATTCATGACAACCAATAGACATTAAACGAAAAAATTATGCGTGATGAAAAATAGCTGTGCGAATTTGTTCTAGTGCGTTCAAATCCAATTCACTCACGCGATTATGTTGATTGCATAACGCGCCTCGAAAGCCCAAATAATCTGCGTTAAATGGCAATAATTCTGCGATATTTTCTAACCGCAACGAACCCGCCAAACCACAAATTAGCGTTTCTTTTTTGGCAAGTTCAACAAATTCGCCAATCGTTTCGGGTGACATCACTTCTGTCAACGAACCATTTTGTTTGTGCATTGTGTCGAGCATTACGCCCGCAAAATTCGCCTTTTTCAATTCGGGAATAATCAAAAAATTCGGTTGCGTGTCGGCAAATAATACTGCTATCAATTTTGTATTCGGGGTCAAATCCGCAAGTTTATGTACAATCGAAAGCCAATCGTCATCTGGGAAAAAACCAATTTTGACAAAATCCACGCCCGTTTTTGCCATTTCTGAAACAGCGTTAAAAATGATTTCTGCATCCATTGGCAAATCGCCTACCGTTGCGCTAATTGGACAACTTCCGCCAATTTTTTCAACAATTTCCGCAACCAATTCGACAGGCAACGCGCCTAACGCACCGAATTCTGGTTGTTTCAAATCGATAATATCGACATTCGCGCTTAACACGAATTCCGCTTCGACTAAATTTTTAACGCTGGCTAACATTCCCGTCATTTTAAATTCTCCATTTTGAATGTTTCAATCGCGTCCATTAACCAATGCCACGCTTCCAATTCACGTTTGCCAGCGGTTTTTTCTAGCCCAATTTTTAAATAGGCGATTTCGCTGTCGATTTTTTCCAATGGCAACATTTTCAAACGACTGACTAAAATTGCGGCTTCCAAAACCGAGTATTGAGCGCGATTAAATCCCATAAACGGCGCGTGATTAACGGTGTTTAAAATTTTACAAATCAATGTTGGGCGGGTTTCGTCGTCTTCGATTCGTACTAATTCGATTTCGCTGTGCGCCAACGCTCCCTCTAAAAACAGACCGTTTAAACGCCAATCACGCCGACCCGTTAAACACCCAGCGAAAATTCGCACATCGTCGCAATAATTTAAAACAGCGGTTTTGGTTTCGAGTAAATTCGTTAACGTGGTTGACGGTTTAAACGGCAAAATATGGATTTCATCGCCGTGAACATGAACACCCATTGGCGCAAGGTGTGGAACGCCATTGGCATTTTGAGTGGTAACAATAAGTTCTTGAATCATGGTAGTTCTAGGAATTTTATGGGTTATTCAAAAATTGAGCTGATAAAAAAACAAAACCGCCCGTTTTTTTTGAAAAATGGGCGGTGATGCTTGAATTGATAAATCACCAAAATTCAATGTGCTTCTAAATAACGCGCTCGTTGTAATTGCATTAACTTTGCTTGGGTACTTTCTAAAATAAAATCACGCAAGAAAATACTTGCTTTTAATATCTCAACACCAATCAATTCACCCTTTTCATTCAATTCAGCGGTGATATTTGGACTTAATTCCATGCTTTCAACTTCGTCTTCATCCGTTATCGCTAGGTGAATGACATCTTGTTCGGGAAAATAATTCATCTTCGTTTTATTCATGAGTTAGCCTGCCTGTCGTTAATCTAAATTTGATTTGTTGCCGCGTCGTTGCGTGAATCGTTATCGGCGTAATTGTTGTGTCGTTTTCTTCATAAGGAATCATTACTAATTTTTGATTGTGATCACCAATAACAACGAAGCGATAAGAGTCAGAATCAACATAACGTTCTTGTGAGTAATGCAAAATATGTTCTATTTTTGCCAAATCAAAACCGCGTAACTCCGCTCGATATTTGAGGTAATCGGTAAAAATACAAACTTTGTCAATCATGTTTTTAAAACCCTGAAAATCGGCATAAATTCTCCCTCCAAAAAATGAAAAACAAAACCGCCCGTTTTTTTTGAAAAATGGGCGGTTTAAAAAATCTCAACGCATTCTTTATCTTCAACAATTAACGCTTGATAGATAAATTCTCGATTGTTAATTAACGCATTGATTGTTGCAGCTTTTGATTGATTACCCATTTTTAACCAAAGAATTTTCGGGGGTTGTCCGTAAAGCAAATTCATTTCATAAAAATCCGCGTCTTTTGTCGTCACAACAAAATCGTTGTCGATTGCATATTGACGAATTTTTCTGTCATTCATTTGTTCTAAACCAATCAACGCAACTTGCGTAGATTGTGGATAGCTTTCTTGAATGAACGGTACAATTCGTCGTGACAAGTTTTCATCGAGCAATAATTTCATGAAACTAATGTCACCAAATGGCGTTCACGTTCTGCGGCAAATGCTAAACAAGCGTTAATATCAACCGCTGTTAATTCAGGGAAATCTTCAATAATTTCTTCTTGTTTCATTCCTTGCGAAAGCCACGAAAGCACGTCATAAACCGTAATGCGTAAATTGCGAATGCAAGGCTTTCCGCCGCGTTTGCCTTGCTCAAGCGTGATAATGTTTTGATAGTTGGTGTTCATTTTTATGTCCTGCTAGTGGGTAAAAAAACAAAACCGCCCGCTTTTTTTGAAAAACGGGCGGTTCATTCACAACGTTACTTTTTCAACAAATCACCCTCTAAAATCAAATAAAGTGGTTCTGCTCTTAATGGGGAATAAACTTGATTGTTACTAATGCCAAATGACTTTTTATCTCGGAATTTACTCGCTGCGTAAATATAATTATTTCGCAATGAATTTGATGCAAAAGCAGAAGTTTCATTTGCCACTTTCGGATCAAATTTTTGGCTCAAAACGAATTGATCCCAAATTCCCACATAGTCTTTAAATATATTTAAAGAGCGAGCATAAGCACCATTTACCATTTTTTCATGGTCATAATCCCAAAAAATACGATAAGGCAAACCATAAGGATGTGCGTATTCTGAAGTTGTTGTAGGAATCAAAATTGAGCGTAATTGAATCGCAGAAAGTCTTGCAGATTTAATACAAAGCACATCTTCACGCGCTGTTGATATTTCAGGCAACAGTGATTCTTTATCAATAAGCCAATCTTGAAAATAAGATATTTGTTTCGGAACAATCCAAGTAGGAAATTCCTCTTTGCATTCTGGATTGAAAGGAAGCGTTTTTTGAGTTTTTACATCGAATTTTGACAATAACGCACTCGTCACAGGTTCTGCTACTCCGTTAGGTAAATTAGGAATGCCAATGTTTTCTGCAATGTTGTAATCGATATTATTTTCAATAGGGTTGATAGCTGTTGCATTACCCGCATCATCGCCATCTTCTCTGAAAGAAGACATCCAAGCCGCATAAATCACATATTTGTCTTTTGCTAACGTAATGTAATTGTTTTCAAATTGCTTGTTCATGTTAAGCAACCAAGGATTCAACGTTTTACAACCAGCACAATAAACAGCGTCAAACATTTTCGTATTTGCTTTAGCCCAACGGTAATTTTCATTATTCGTGGTTATTTTGTCGTTTGAGAGTCGGTTATCGTAATTATCCCAATTCAAATCTGTTGCGCCTTGGCTGGTTAAATCTTTTGCTGTGCTACCAAGTGCGCCACTTATGGCACCCTTAACGCCATCAGGATCTGGATCACTGCCTGTACTGCCATGATGAGGAGTATCTAAAGTAATCAACTGATTTAACTTAACCATAGCTGAAGCATAGGACGAGCCATAAACTTTTGTGTTGCCCAACCCCTGATATTCTTCAATCAACGAACGCGCCACCATGCCGCCCATAGAATGCGCCACAATCGTTAAATTATTTTTTGGATCAGTGCTAGAAGATGAGGTCATTGCACGACCTAAATCTGTCGTTGAGGAATTTTTACCCACATCTTGGAATAAGTCATTTAACACAGACGCATTGTAAGTAACGTGTTTATAACTAGGATAATGATACAAATACAGATGATATTTTTTCTGTAACGCTGTTGAAGTTAAGTAGTAATCAAGAAAATGTTGCCAATAATGCAACTCTGAATAATTCCACAAACCCAATTTTGCAGGATTACGCAAATCTTTATCGCCCTGCCAACCGTGAATTAACAATAACGGAATGCGTCCATTATCGTTTAGTGGTTTTTTGCCATAAGGACTATTTGCCCATGTTGTGTTAATGGTTTTTTGGTTGACTACTTTGTCAAAATCAACAATTCGATGCGTCAACGTGTCTTGAAACGTAGCATTCTTTGAATCTTCTGCGGCAATTTCATCGGTTGCAAAAAAGTTGTTACATTCGCTTGAAATACCTTGAACTGTTTTACATTCAATGCCCGAATGCGGTTTGGTTTCTGACAATTTACGCGAAGCTAAAATAGATTGTTTAGCCAATCGAACATTATCATTTACGCCATAAAGCGTTCCTTCATAGAAAGTTATTTCCCCCCCCTTTCCCACAGTTCGATACAAATTGATAGTAATTAAACCATTTCGATTTTGAAGCGAATTAAAACTAAAAGACATTTCTTTCGGAATATCCTGCCCTCTTGTCCATGAAGAACTTGACGAAGTTCTTGTCGATTCTTCTGCTACATATTGATAACTTTTGTTTTCAAATTCTTTGTCATTTATTTTCGCTATGATTCCAAAATAGCTCAAATTGCCTAAAGTTGGCGCATTTTTCAAAACAACTTTAATTTTTCCGTTGGCGTAATCAATGCTACTTTTCTCAAGGTCAACCAAATCCGCTAACGTAGAATTACCCGTTGTCACACAACTCGCCGCCGAAGATGACAACGTTCCAGAATTTTCACCCGTTTGAAAAATGGCGGTTTGTGTCGGACTACAAACTTCCGCCACCAAAACAGGTTTCTCCGCCACAACACCCCCACCATTATAAAGCTCCATCACTTCCGCTTCCGTTAGGGCGCGGTTGTAGATGCGGAGGTCGTCTATTTCTCCATTAAGACCACTCGATGATGGATGTAAAATGCTAGCTCCAACAGTTATAAATTTTCCATCCATGAGTATGTTTTTTGTTGCAGTCGTTGAAATACTAACATCCGAATTTAAATACATTTTGAATTGCAAATCAGCTTTAACTACAGTTACAAAGTACCATTTATTTTCTTCCAATTTAGAGCTAGATTCCATTTGTCCAATTCTTGATATTGGATAACCATCTTGATTTTGTTGATAAAAACCAACACGTTTTTGCAAATCAGAAGAATAAGCAGAACCCAATCCATGAAACGCAACATTATAATTTTCAGCCTCAACAATCATCGGATAAGCATTCTGAAAATTATGAAATTTTACCCAAACCCCAATTGAAAAATCATTGGAAAATAAACTCGAAGAGTTGGTATTTAACCGAACATAATTAGCATCACCATCAAACGAAAACGCTTTGCCTTTAACGCCGTCAACACATTGAGGATTGCCGCCCAGCGTG
>JBAXMT010000112.1:0-7408 GCA_037134135.1 Methylococcaceae bacterium
GTGCTTTGTCAAAAAGTAGCGCAAAACGAACGGACGTTATTTAGTTATTTAGGTAGTGTTGAAGCGCACGGCTTTAAAGACAGTTTGCAACAGTTGAAATCAGTAGGTGAATGGATTTTACCTTCTGAAATTTTTGACTATTTTATTCAAAATCAGCCATTAGCAACACTTGACCATGCAACAAATCGCCGTTGGATTGAAGTCGTTAGTGCGTTAGAGCGATTGGGTGATTGTGAAAATCATCATCAGAAACTTTTAAAAACAGTTGGTTTATTTAATATCATCGGCGCACAAAGCGGTTTTAAAGCTAGTAAAGAATTACTTGAACTTTGTTTGCCAACGGTTTCTCAAGTTGAAAACTCACTTGAATTTCTCACACAAAAATCGTTGTTGCAATTTAGACGATACAACAGCGAATATCGCATTTGGGAAGGCAGTGATTTTGATTTAGAAAGTGCGTTGGAAGAAGAATTACAACGTGCTGGACATGAATCATTGGCGGAAATTTTAAATAAACGTAAAACGTTGTTGCCTGTTGTGGCTCGAAAATACTCAATTGATAAAGCAACATTGCGCTATTTTCAGCCGATTTATGCCGATTCAACAACGAATTTGTTAGCGTTAGAAAATACTTCAAGTCCGCAATTGGTAATTGGGCTGACAAGAAATGCAGAACAATTAAATGCCTTGGAGTGGTGGATTGAGGAGCGTCAATCACTGCTCAATATCTGCGTTTTGCAAAATCAAAATACCGAACATCTGACGAAAATTATTTCTGAAGTGGTGGCATTAGAGAGAATTGAACAAGAAAATCAAGCATTAAATAACGATCCTGTCGCGCAACGCGAATTTAAAAATCGCTTGAGTTACGTTAAATCCGAAGAAGCGCGTTTGCTACATGATTTTTTAGACCATCCTGAAAATTATCGATGGTTTCATAACGGTTACTTATTGGAAATTAACAATCACCGTGCATTGCAAAGCGCGTTATCACAAGCATTTGATGCGATTTATCCGTATACGCCCATTATTAAAAATGAATTGATTAACCGTGATAAACCTTCTGCTCAGGCAACGGGGGCGAGAAATCGACTGGTTAGTTTGTTGCTGACCAATAGTGATACCGAAGATTTAGGAATTGAAGCATCTAAATTTCCACCTGAAAAAGCGATTTATCGAGCAATTTTTAAAGAAACAGGTATTCATCAATTTCATAATGAAAGCTGGCAGTTTCAAGCACCGTCACCAAAAGACCAATACAACTTTTATCCTGTTTGGCAAAAAATAACCGACATTATTCAAGCTAAAAATCGTTGTTTGGTGTCAGAGATTTATGAGCAATTAGCGCAACCGCCTTTTGGTGTTAAAGCAGGGGTTTTGCCGTTATTGTTTGTGGCGTATTACCTTGTCAATCATCGTCGTTTAGCCATTTATGAAAGCGATGTTTTTTGTCCAACGATGCAACAGGAAAATTTTGAAATTCTGATTAAACGCCCTGAATTGTTTAGTGTTGAAGCCTTTGCGATGCGTGGCATTCAAGCGCAATTGTTTAATCAATACTTAGAAACGTTCATCGGAAAAATTGCGGATAAAAGTACGCTGCTTGACATTATGAAACCGCTCGCTAAATTCATCGCATCGCTCAATACTTACACGTTGCATAAAAAAGATTTCCCTCCTCAAACGCTCGCGGTTTTAAATGCGTTTCATAAAACCCAACGTCCTACCGAATTATTGTTCACGTTGTTGCCGCAAGCCTGCGGTTTTGAACCTTTCACTCAAGAACAATTTGAATCACAACCGCCAAAAGCATTTTTAGATGTTTTGGTTGAACATTTTAAAGTGTTGCAACAAGCCTATCCTGTGTTGTTAGCCGAATTAAAAATGGCAATTTGTGACGCACTTGAGCTTTCACCGTCACTTACAACGGCTCAATTACGCGAAACTGTTAAACGTTTTTCAGGTTTAGAAAAATACACCAAAGATAAAACCGATTTAAAAGCCTTTATTTTGCGTTTGCAGAGTAGTGCGACAACTGATGAAGCGTGGCTTGAATCGATTGGCGCGTTACTTGGAAAAGTTCCGCCGCATAAATGGAAAAGTGAGAACCAAATTATGGCATTGCAGGAATTGGAATTGCTTGGAAAAAGACTGCTGGAATTAAACGATTTCAACGGTCAAATTCAAAGCCAAGGCAATGAAAATGCCGTGATGGTACGTTGGATTAGTCAATCACAAGGTGAAAATAGCAAAGTCGTTTTTCTTGATGCTCAAACACAAGAGACCGCCAATCAGTTGTTGATTGAAATGAATCAGAAATTAGCAGGCGTTGATAACAATACTAAACTGGTAATGATTGCTAAGTTGTTGGAACAATTATGAAAACGCAATTTGCATGGGACAAGCAAAAAGCGACAACCAATTTACAAAAACACCAGATTAGTTTTGATGTTGCAATGCGCGTTTTTGCTGATCCATTTGCTTTAACTGTTCAAGATAGAATTGAAAATGGTGAGTATCGCTGGCAAACCATTGGCAGAATTGAAGGTTGCTTGATTTTGCTTGTAGCACACACGATAGTTGAAGATGATAATACCGAAACAATCCGTATTATTTCTGCAAGACGAGCCGATTCCAAAGAGAGAAAACGTTATGAAGAATTTAACCGATAAATTTCCTCCACTCACTCCAGCGCAACAGGCTGAAATTTCTGCTTTGCAAGCAATGCCAGATGAAAGTATTGATTACAGTGACATTCCGCCTTTAACTGAAGAATTTTGGCAAAATGCAACTCGCAATCGATTTGCTAAAAAAGCTAAAAAAACCGCTAACATTCGTTTTGATGCAGACGTGTTGCAATGGCTAAAAAAGTCCAAAGGCAAAGGCTATCAAAATCATCTCAACGCTATTTTGCGTTCAGAAATGCAAAAAGAATTTGAACTACAACATTGAAATGACTACAAAATCAACACGCCATTTGCTTGGCATTTCAGGCGGTAAAGACAGCGCGGCACTTGCGATTTATATGCGTGACCGTGAACCCAATATGGAATACTTTTTTGCCGATACGGGCGCAGAACTGCCTGAAACGCTCGAATTTGTTGACCAAATGGAAGCCTATTTGGGTAAACCAATTACACGCATTAACGGTGGGCGAGATTTTGAACATTATTTGAAATTAAACGGCAATAGTTTGCCAACAGCACATTTTCGTTGGTGTACAGCAAGTTTGAAATTAAAACCTTTTGAAGAATACGTTGGAAGTGAACCAGTGATAAGTTACGTTGCAATTCGCGCCGACGAGCAACATCGCACAGGCTACATTTCGACAAAACCAAATATCACAGCGCGTTATCCATTCAAAGAAGATGGATTAGATATTGAAGATGTGAAAAAAATTCTTGATGATTCAGGCTTGGGAATGCCGAAGTATTACGAATGGCGTAGTCGTTCTGGTTGTTATTTTTGTTTTTATCAACGAAGAATTGAATGGGTTGGGTTAGCTGAAAATCATCCTGAATACTTTGAAAAAGCGAAAAAGTTTGAAACTGACCACAAAGATTTAGGACATAAATTTACTTGGGTTGAGGGCGAATCACTTGATGAACTTATTGCACGAAAAGAACAAATTAAAGCAGACCATCAAACGTGGCTTTTAAAACAAGAAGAAAAGAAAAATAAACCCAAAACGTTATTGCAGTCATTAGCGGCTGATGACGAAGATGAAGAAGAAGGTTGTTTAATTTGTTTCAAATAGAAAAGGAATCTAGCAATGGCATTGATTAGTAATGAAGGTGAACCTGTTTCAAAATGGTGGATTAGCAAAGCAATCGGCATTATTAGAACCGACAGAGAAATATTTTTGAGTGGAAATATGCGTCGCGCACGTCTTGAATTGATTGCGGGAACAAATAGATTAAAGACGATTAAAGGTTGGATGATTGCTGCACAAATCATAAGAAACGGTAAAACAACTAGGGAACAGGAATTAACAGATTTAGGTTTGGCGATTTACAACAATGACCCAAAATTAGAAAAATCATCCACATGGTGGGCATTTCATTTATCAACTTGTTTTTCAGATGCTAGCGAACCCTATTCGAGTTTCTTTTTAAATTTAGATATTTTATCTAAAGATTGGCTGAGTCTAGCTCAAATAACTGAAAAAATACAAAACACGGTTAAGCAAGATAACGGCGAAGATTATAAAGATTCAACAATGGAATCATTGCTGGGTAGCGTTCGCCGAATGTTTGCTGAAGATAGACCACTTGCTGAAATAGGCTTAATTGAAACCCGAAAAAATAGAGAGGACGGCATTTCAATCCGTTTAGGTTCACCGAAAATCACCGATGAAATTGTTATTCATGCACTCGCAATGATGCGATTTCATAACAAAAACCCGCCAACTCTTGAATTTTCAAAACTTACCAAAGACGGTTTAGGGCATTTTTTATGTTGCACACCGCCTGAATTGCGCGAACATTTGCGACGCATGAAGCAATCAAACAAATGGCAAAATTATTTCAATTTCAACGAACAGGAAAATTTAAATTCTGTGTCGTTTGAAGCGTTATGCACGCCAGAAAAAACGCTGTTGTTATTGTTACAGGAAGGACGTGACACTTGGCTTTAACCATAGATTTAGAGGTAAAAAATGACTAAACGTACTAAACAATACAGCGAAGCGGAATTGATTGATTTATTTCAATTGCAACGCCGTAGCAGTCATCAAAGCAGCGCGTTAATGCAATCGTGGCTAGATGCAAAAACCACGTTAAACACGGGTGAGCAATATCTGTTCGATTTAATTTTTGCTGATGCTTGCGAGAATATCGACGGGTGGCATGAAGAAGATTTGAAAATGAAATTTATCTGTTTTGTGTTGCGATTGGGAAATTTAGTCGATAACGACCGCTTTCACGCTTATTTTGAACGCACCGTTGAAAGCACAATTGACGGGCATTTTTTAAAAGTTAAAACCGATTTTATGCTGGCAAAAGGGATTTTAGATATGCCGCAAATCCCTTATTTTCATTTTCAAGAATACAAACGCCAAACCGACCCAAACGGAAATCCTGTCGCGCAAGTGTTAGAGGCGATGTTGATTGCTCAAACGCTCAATGCAAATAATCAACCGATTTACGGCGCGTATGTGATTGGCAAATTTTGGAATTTTATCGTGTTGGAAAATAAAACCTATTCACTTTCAAAAACCTTTGATTGCACTGAACACGACGATTTAGTAAAAATAATTGCGGTATTACGAAAATTTAACCAGCTAATCATGTCTAACAATTAAAACCATGTTAACAGCCATACTTAACGAAATTGACCAATTAAAAATCGAGTTAAACCAATTGCGCCCATTGGATAGTCAGTCAGTTTGTTACGCGCTTGATATTGAATACACTTACGAAAGTAATCGGATTGAGGGTAATACCTTAACGTTGAGCGAAACAGCGTTAGTTATCGATAAAGGTATGACCGTTTCAGGTAAATCGTTGCGTGAGCATTTGGAAGCTATCAATCATTATCAAGCGGTTTTATTGCTCAAAGAATTTGTACGCGATGAAATTCCATTAACTGAATATCTAATCAAACAGTTTCATGCGTTGATTTTGCAAAGTATTGACCGCAAAAATGCAGGTATTTATCGTTCACAAGCGGTTATGATTTCAGGGAGTTCTCATATTCCGCCCGTACATTTTGAAGTACCTGAAAAAATGGAAGCGTGTTTAGCGTGGTTTAATCAACAAGTCCAAAATCAAACGTTGCATCCTGTATTACTTGCTGCTGAAATGCACGAACGGGTTGTCAGCATTCATCCGTTTATTGATGGAAATGGTCGAACGTCACGGCTGGTGATGAATTTACTGCTAATGCAATACGGCTATCCCATTGCAAACATCTCAGGCGATAGAGAAAACCGCTTTCGTTATTATGACGTACTTGAACTTTGCCACAATGGCGACAAAAGCCAATTTTTGTTGTTCATTGCACAAGAAGTAAAAAACAGCATGGAACATTTAATCAAAATTGCCAAGGGTGAATAAATGTCAGCCTTTGAACACGATTTAAAAAATTGCCTCGCTAATTATCATGCCGTCAATGTACGTTATCGTCATTTGGCGTTTTCAAGCAAAGACGTTTCAGAATTAGAAAATATCAAACTCGTACTGAAAAACATTCTGTCTGATTACACCGTTTGGGATGGTTTTTATCCTGATGAAAAATCGCCGCCTGCAAACTGCTCTCGTTCGGATTTCATTCGCCAAACCTTTAACAGCCACACACAGGGTTTAATTATTTTTCAACCTGATTATTGGATGCGCCATTGGTCAATTCAAGACAAACAAGCATTTTGGTCAGCATTAAGTATGCGACACGGCGGTCATAACGTAGTTGTGGTGTTTGCTGAAAATCATGAATTCCATTTGCAAAATAATCATTATTTATTGCCCCACGCATTACCCAACACTACGCTCAATTATTGGGTTTCTTCCAAAATTCCGTTCACTCGTTAGGACACGTATGACTTTTTTAACCGATGTTATTGAAATCAATCCACAACCTCAACCAACTGTTATTGTTTTTGACCGTGATTTGAGTGATAACCATTTGATTCATAGTTTCGCTCCAACAAAATCTTCACTTACCGTTTTAAATCATCTGCGCGAGGCTGTTTTACCTAGTAATGGAAGAGAACAAAAACAAGTTGATCGGGCTATAAATTTACATGGTTCTTACGGTTCAGGAAAAAGTCATTTAGCTGTTATTCTCAAACAATTATTATGCGATGGGAGTGGTTCGGAAGGCTTCTTGGGATTATTTGACCGTATCAGTAAAAATTTCAATACTGCCCAATTAGCAACAAATTTAAAAAATACCTTTTTAGCCGCTGACGATAAAGACGCTCGCCCGTATTTGTTAGTTTCGCTTTATGGTTCTGAATGTACATCGATTCCAGACAAGTTAATGGAAGGTTTATGTGATGCACTTAAACGTCATCCAACGTTAAATCTCGAAAATATTTTACCCAAAACGGAATACGATGTTTGTGTCACTTGTTTTGAAGACATCGTTACGCATTCACCAGATTTCGCTAACGCCGATTTGCCACCATCGTTGGCTGAAAATTATTTAACAACACGCGAAATGCTGGTGAATTTAAAACAGCATAAACCCGAAGCATTAGTGTTATTCAAAAAATGGTATTCACATATTTTTTATGGTCGAACTTTTAATCCCGCTCACGAAGGTGGTAAAAATTTTATCGAAGCCTATGTTGAAGCAGGAAAAAATCTCGCTGAACAATACCATTTTGGTGGAATTGTTGTCGTGTGGGATGAATTTGGTTTTGCTTTAGAAGATTTAATTGGCAATTCACATCGTCACGCCCAACAGG
>JBAXMT010000113.1:0-7301 GCA_037134135.1 Methylococcaceae bacterium
TGGATTCAAAAACCAGTCCGCCGAATCAAGGCACAGCCTTTAAATTATTTTTCCCGTTATTAAAGTTTGAAACACATTTAAAAATGGGTGAACCGTGAGTGTTTGATTTCATAAAGAGAATTGCTGGTATAATCCGCCCTTAATCATCATTTTGAAAAGAGTAATTAAAAACTATTATGGCATTGTATTGTGGAATTGTAGGCTTACCAAACGTTGGCAAATCGACGTTATTTAACGCGCTAACTAAAGCGAAAATTGCAGCAGAAAATTATCCATTCTGCACTATTGATCCAAATGTTGGCGTGGTGCCAGTGCCTGATAAACGATTAGATGCGCTTTCGGTAATCGTAAAACCAGAACGCGTATTACCGACAACAATTGAATTTGTAGATATTGCGGGATTAGTGGCAGGTGCGTCAAAAGGTGAAGGCTTAGGAAATAAATTTTTAGCAAATATCCGTGAAAATGATGCGATTGCTCATGTAGTACGCTGCTTTCAAGACGATAATGTGGTTCATGTTGCAGGAAAAATTGATCCACTTTCTGACATTGAAGTCATTAACACCGAGTTGGCGTTGGCAGACATGGCATCGGTTGAAAAAGCGTTGTTGAAATCAACCAAAATTGCCAAAACAGGCAATAAAGAAGAGCAAGCAAAAAAAGCTGTTTTGGAGCGTATTTTTGCTCAGTTAGATGCAGGTGAACCTGCGAGAACACTGAATTTAGACGACGACGAAAAAGCCTTAGTAAAAGATTTATGCTTAATCACGTTAAAACCCACAATGTATATTGCGAATGTGCAAGACGATGGTTTTGAGAATAATCCGTTGCTCGATAAAGTGCGCGTATTTGCAGCAAAAGAAGGCGCACAAGTGGTGCCGATTTGCGCGGCGATTGAAGCTGAAATTTCGCAATTAGACGACGACGAAAAGAAAGAATTTTTAGATGATTTAGGCATGGAAGAAGCTGGATTGGATCGTGTAGTTCGAGCAGGTTATGAATTATTGCAATTAGCGACTTATTTTACAGCAGGTGTGAAGGAGGTTCGGGCGTGGACAATTCCTGTCGGTGCAACCGCGCCACAAGCTGCGGGTGTCATTCATAGCGATTTTGAACGTGGTTTTATTCGAGCTGAAGTGATTTCCTACGAAGATTTTATTACCTACAAAGGTGAGCAAGGTGCGAAAGATGCTGGAAAATGGCGTTTAGAAGGAAAAGATTATGTCGTAAAAGATGGTGATGTTGTGCATTTTAGGTTCAATGTTTGACAATATCGACGCTAATACCTATAATTTAAAGACACTAAGGCGATGTAGCTCAGTTGGTTAGAGCGTGGGATTCATAACCCCAAGGTCGGTGGTTCGACCCCACCCATCGCCACCAAATAAATCAAGCCCTGCGACGTTTTTCGTTAGCAGGGTTTTTTTGTGCGTCTAGCTTATTCTGAAAGATGTTGATGTGACAAATGCGTGTACTACTGCTTAACCATTTTGCGATCAGTTTCCCCCCCACATTTCTTGCATCAATGCCATTAAGTTAAGAAAAAAGTCTTTAAAAATAATGCTTCTTTCTTCATTGATAGTAACGCAACGACAGATGGTGGAAGTATGAATTACTAAAAAATCATGTAATAAGATTTAATTAATAAAGGGGGAAAACGTTTAAATTCGTTTTCCCTTTTTTTGTGGCAAATCACATAGTTTGAATTTCAAAGCGAGCTAAATACCACAAAAACAAACGTATATTTTGTGTGAATGTTAATAAGTATTTGAATTTTAATTGAAATATCTAAGGGCATGATTATTGTTATAAAACTAAATGCTGCCTATCAGCAGCATTTTTACACAAAATAATTTTCAAAAGGAGGGCTTATGCCCAATAAACAAATTCCACCGCCCTATCGGCAAAAGCGCAGACTAGGTTTAGTTGTGCTTGCGCCGATGATAATGGCAATTGCGCCATCAATGGTTCAAGCAGCCGCGTCAATTACTGCAACTGCAAAATACGATGCAACTATAGGTAAAGTAATTGTTGCAGGTAAAACCGATGCCACCATTTTAGCGGGTGCAAAAGTTTCAGTCTTAGATGTGGCAAATAACACAATTCTTTACACCATTAACACGGACGCAAAAAAAGCATTTTCAATGCAATTACTCAGCGCAACGACAATTCCTTGCTTGGTTCGTGTTGAAGCGGTTAATCCGAAAGACAATTCACAATCACAAATTTTATTACCTGTCAGTGGTGCAGACAAATCATGTGCTACAACAGCTGCTGTTCCTGCTTGTGCGATTATCAAACCTGCGGGCGATACCGAAATTACCGAAGGAAGTTCACTTTCTTTTGAGACGACGAAAACAAATGGTGATTATTTGTGGGCAATTGACGATAGTCAAATCAAGTCAACACAAAGTCTTTTTAATCAACAATTCAACAACGCGGGTAAATATCGCGTGACATTGACCGTTAATGATAAAGGAAATCAATGCACTGATGATCGAATTGTTTCAGTTATTCCACCAAAAGGTACAAATCCTAATGGCAAAGTAATTGAACGCACAGCCCCTGTTATCAGCGAAGCAATGCCTAAAGAAAAAGCAGGCAAAGTCACTAATGATGATGGCACTTATGTTGTGTTGCCATTTGAAGATATGGGGATGCAAGGTGGTAGTCAAATTCAAATTCCATATAACGCGTTAGTGCCGTACAACTCATTAAACGCGCAGGTTGTACAGAAAAAGGCACACAAACCACCAATCGTAGAAGATGTCAGTGTAGCGTATTCAGCGGCATCAAATCCTAAAGATCCCGCTGGTAAAGGTTCGATTAACTCAACAAGCCAAAACTTATTTGATAAAAATCAAGTCGGCGCAAACTTTGATCCGAAAGCCACGGCAGCATTAGCGGCGACAACGAAAGAAACCAAATATGTTGATGAACGCGCATTTAACAAAGCGTTGATTGCAAAAACAGAATTTTGGGACAAAGTTCACCAGCCGAATGCGTCTAAAATTTTAGGTAAAGATGGCAAACCATTAGTGGAACAAGGGCTTTCTAAAGCTGACACCGAAAATACATTTGTCGGACAACCTTTGATGTTGCCAGATCAAGGTCTACGCGGACAAGTTGATAATGGTGCTGGCGTTCGTGCAATGCCTGGTATTTCAAATCCTTATGTAGACAATAAGCCACAACAATTTGATTACAACGCCGACCAACAAGCCTTTGTTGCTCAAAACATTCCTGCCACGTCAACAGACGATCAAGGGCGCATAAATCCTTATCCGTTAATGCGTGTTGAAGTGAAAAAAGGGGATAAAGTTATCGCTAGAACCGATGCTGTTTATACCACTGCCTCTGAAACAGCTTGTCGTACTTGTCATATTCGCGGCGAAAAAGGTTCGGATCACACAGTTTGGCGAACACCTGTCACTATCAATGAACTTGTCAATAAAGATGGTTCAAAAGGCGCGGCAACTGGCGAAGGGCAATTTCCATTTCCTGCAAACTATCCAAAAGAAATTAAGTTGACGGGCGATGCGATTGCCGATTTCAAAACTTATGGATATGGTCCTGCGGTACATAATCGCTTCGACGGCAAATTCCCACTTGATCCTAAATTAGCAATGGTTGCCCCAGAAATTAAGTTGGAATATGACGCAAATGGTATTCGTAAAGATCGTGTTGAAGAATCACGTTGGTTAAAACCAGACGGCACAACCAGTCCAACTAATCCAACCAATGATGCAACATGGAAGTTGCAAATTCGCCTTAAATTCAAAGATGGTAAAGATTACGGCGAAGATACTTGGCAAAATCAAGAAAAAGCAGCGCGTTGGAATAATATGCTACTGCATGATTACATGACTCCTATCAATTACAACAATGCGCGAGATGATGTTTTTGCAGAATATGTTGATGACAATGCGCCTACCACACGCAATACCGTTACCATGTGCGCGTCACATCACACTAGCACGTTGAAAGCTGACACAGGCGCGGGCGCATACAGTCAAGTTAAAACACTTTCTGATTACACCCGAACTGCACACGCTTTCCACGGCAAAATGCAGGTTTATAAAACCGATGTTTCAGTCAGTGAAGCACCTGACAAACAAGCCCATAAAAAAGGCGAGTTGATTCGTGATAATCGCGGACACCCGATTATGTTGGGAGGACGTGGTTGGGATACGATTCACAATGATGAAATGGGAATTCCGTACAGCAAAGACCCTGTTACGGGTGAATTTACGGTAAAAGCGGCAATTGGTACGTTTGTCGAACGCAATAACTGGGATACTAAATTATTCCCAGCGCATCCTTTGGGTGAAGAAATGTTGCCTGTTGGCGATAAAATTCCAATGGAAAAAAATTGTGTTACTTGCCATACGGGTAAAACGGAAAAAAGCTACCGTGATATTCACTCAACCGCAGGTTTGAAATGTAATGATTGTCACGGTGGAATGTTGGAAGTGGGTTTAACTTACCCGAATGAAAAATATAACGGTAATTTAACACGTCCTACACTTGGCGTTGATGACCCACATACGTTGACAGCCCCCGATTTCCGTCGCGCTTGGCTCGATGAACCTGATTGCGGTTCTTGTCACGTTGGTGATGCAAATCTTGATAAAGACGGCAAAGCAGGTTTGAAACACTATTTTAGCGCGGGCGTTTTAAAACAAGGTTGGGCAGATGGTGATAAAGCCGCTGCGTCGTTACAGCCTTTGAATGCACGTTTTGCGGTGATGCCAACACAAGAAATGCGTCTTGAAAAAGCCAACGTGCCAGATATGACCAAAACTCCCACGATTACGGAAGATAAAACGAAACCCGTTGATCCTGTGACAGGAAAATATCCGACCACAACAACTTATCCACAAATGACGACCTATCAACCACAACCTGTTTCAACCGCGCTTTATCGTAAAAGTGCCGATGTTCATGGAAGTGGCGCAAATGGCAAATTGACCTGTTCAACGTGTCACGGTGGTTCGCATGGTATTTGGCCTAATCAAGACCCTAATGCTAACGACAACCAAACATCGAAACAGTTACAAGGTTACGACGGCAACATTGCAGAATGTAGCGTTTGTCATATTAAAGATGATTTCAAAACGGGCTTAGTCGCTACCGATGGTGGCACAAGCGGTTTAGGTGTTGGTCAAGGTGTACGCGATGGAACGGTTGTAGATTCAATTTCGCCAAAAGCATTCCTCGCAGGTCCTCATGGTATGCACCCAGTGGGTGATAAATCATGGTATTACGATGCAGTAGGTGCGGCGAAAAATACCGCTAAAACCCAAAATGGTAAATTCAACGGTGGTTGGCATAATGATTTTGCACGAAAAGCAGGACCTGACGGTGAAGATCAATGCGCCGCGTGTCATGGTGCAGACCATAAAGGAACTCGTTTATCGAAAACCTTGGTTGATAGAACTTTAACGGACGCTACAGGCAAGCCAATTAAAGTGGTGAAAGGTCAAATTATTGGTTGTGATTTGTGTCACAAAATGGATAAAAGTTTTATTGATTCGCCCAAAGGTGTTGCAAAAGAACACGCATCACCCATGCCCGAATTGATGGCACCCGTTCAAGGTGCTGCAACAACAGGTGGTGGCGGTATGAATATGGGAGGCATGAGTCACTAAAAAATCATGTTGTAAAATTAAAGCCGAAGGGAAAACGTTTAAATTCGTTTTCCCTTTTTTTGTGGCAAATCGCCTATTTTGAAAATAAAAATGAGCGATATGCCTGAATAAACATATTCGTATTTAGAGAGAAAATAATTTAATACTTTGAATTTTAAAAGTAATTTCAAAAGGCGCAATTGTTGCAATTCAATCAGGGTTGCTCAATTAGCAGCATTTTTACACAAAATAATTTTCAAAAGGAGGGCTTATGCCCAATAAACAAATTCCACCGCCACATCGGCAAAAGCGCAGACACGGTCTGATTGCTCTTGCGCCGATAATCACTGCAATGGCTTTTCCAATCGCTCAAGCAGCAGTTTCACCAATTACTGCAACCGCAAAATACGATGCAACTATAGGTAAAGTGATTGTTGCAGGTAAAACCGATGCAGCCATTTTAGCGGGTGCAAAAGTCTCAGTCTTAGATGCGGCAAATAACACAATTCTTTACACAATTAACACGGACGCAAAAAAAGCATTTTCAATGCAATTACTCAGTGCGACCACAATTCCCTGTTTAGTTCGTGTTGAAGTAACCAATCCAAAAGATAATTCGCAATCGCAGATTTTATTGCCTGTCAGCGGTGCAGATGCTTCTTGTGCTACAACCGCCGCTGTTCCAGCGTGTGCAATTACAAAACCTGTTGGTGACACTGAAATTACAGTTGGAAATTCTTTAGCTTTTGAAGCAACGAAAGCTAAAGGCGATTATTCATGGTCAATCAATGATGGTTCGGCGGATGTAAAACAAGCATCGATAAATCATCAATTCACTGATGCAGGTAAATATCGCGTGATATTGAAAGTCACTGATGGTGCTAATCAATGTTTAGATGATGTGATTGTTTCTGTGATTCCTCCAAAAGGAACCAATCCTAATGGTAAAGTAATCGAACGTACCGCTCCTACAATCGGTCAAGCGATGCCTAAAGAAAAAGCAGGCAAAGTTACTAACGATACAAATGCGTTAGCTGTTTTACCGTATGAAGATATGGGGATGCAAGGCGGCAGTCAGATTAGCTTGCCTTACAACGCGATGATCAACTACAACTCATTGAATGCTCAAGTCCTTAAAAAAGTCGAACATAAACCTGTTTTACTTGACGACACGAGTGTGAGTCTGGCTTATTCAGCGGCATCCAATGCAAAAGACCCCGCAGGTAAAGATTCGATTAACTCAACCAGTCAAAATTTGTTCGACAAAAACCAAGTCGGCGCAAATTTTGATTCCAAAGCGAGTAAATTAGATCCCGCAACGGGCAAACCATTGAAAAACGTATTTATCAATGGGCAAGATTATCATCAAGCTAAAATTCGTAAATCTGAACAATGGGACAGAATTCATCAGCCGTTAGCGAAGGAACAAGGCATTGATGAAACGGGTATGGCATTTACCGATCAACAAAATCGTTATTTCCCTGTATTTATGCCCGCGCTGCCTGATCAAGGTGTTCGAGGAAATACAGATAAAGCTCTTGGAATGCGTGAAATGCCTGGGATTGCGAATCCGTATGTAAAAAACGACCCTAAAAAGTTTGATTACAGCCCCGAAAAACAAAATTTCACCGCTCAATTTTTGCCCGCCAGTGACATCGACGATCAAGGACG
>JBAXMT010000114.1:0-7249 GCA_037134135.1 Methylococcaceae bacterium
ATGATAAGGTTCTAAAGCATTTTCTACAGCAATAGCCCAGTGTGATAAAAAATCAAATCGATTAAAATCATGTCGTCGCGTTATATTTCGAGAAACTTTTTTTAAAATTTCTACGAAATCATTTCCAAGTTGTTCATGTAATTCAAATTTGGGTTCAATTCCTAAAAATGCAAAATCGCCACACCATTCAAGACGATATTTGTTTAAATCTGCATTTTCAATATCACAATCAATAAAATTTTGTTTGTCAGGAACAATAAGTTTTGAATTGCGATATGCCCATCTGTGATAAGGGCAACTGACTGTTTGATTTCCAAAATCATCCTTAAAAAACGTTGCGCCACGATGTGGACATTTATTGTCAAAAGCAACGATATCGCCCATGTCGTTAAAAAGAACAACATCACCAATTGGCGTATTAAATTTTAAATAATCTTTATCGTTTGCTAGTTCAGACTTGTGACAAATTAAATGCCAATAATTGATAAATAAATCTTTACCTAATTTCATATTTTAGTCTCCAAATTTTCTTGCAATGCTAATTGACACACTTGTCTGAAATGCTCAATTTTTTTCTCTAATTTGGACGCATATTTTAACGGTTGCATTGTCCACGATTCACGAGCAACCAATTTACATACTTCATGGTCTTCTTCCAAAATTTGTCGCGCTGACAGTGCGTATGAAGTAAAAAATGATTCGAGTAATTCTGAAAATTCGGGTTTCAAAAGTTTTGCGTCAAAAATACGGCTAGTAAATTTTGTTGTATTCGCGTTTTGTTGATTAGGAAAGAAATTTTGCAACGAATATGCGTAACCAAAATTAGAGGCAATCATAGAAAATGGAAATAAATAAACAGCTTCATAGCCTTCGTATTGATACTCTATGTTGAAAAATTTACGAAATAGTGAAAGCTGTTTTTTAACTTTTTTGTTAGATATTTCAGCATATAAAACTGAATTAACCCCTTCAAAAAAATCTGTGTAATTTTCTAATTCCAAACTACCCAATGTTTTAGGATGAACTACAGGTACATGATAGGTTTCTAAAGCATTTTCTACGGCAACAGCCCAATAACAACAAAAATCATATCTATTAAAATCTCGTCTTTTTTCGATACTAAAAGACATTTTTTCTAATTTTTGAAAAATGACATCGCCTAATTGCTCATGTAATTCAAATTTGGGTTCAATTCCTAGAAATAAAAACTCACCACATTGTTCAAGACGATATTTATTTAAATCTGCATTTTCAATATCACAATCAATAAAGTTTTGTTTGTCAGGAACAATCAGTTTTGAATTGCGATACGCCCATCGATGATATTTACAACTAGCGGTTTGATTTCCTGAATCTTGTGTGTAAATTTTTGCACCACGATGAGGGCATATATTATCAAATGCGACAACGTTACCCATATCGTTAAACAGCACTACATCACCAATCGGCGTGTCGAATTTTACAAAATCACCATCGTTTGATAATTCATTTTTATGACAAACAAGATGCCAATAATTTGTAAATAAAGAGCTATCAAAATTCATTTCTATAACCTTTTAGTTGGAGGTGCATACATAACTGAATTTTTAGTCACAGATCTAATTATCGTCGTACCTGCACCAATTGTTGCACCAGCACCAATTTTTACTTTTGGTATTACTTTCGCTCCAGTACCAAAGAAAACGCTGTCACCAACTTGCACAAATCCAGTCAAATCAACATGTGAGCTAATAGTAGTATATTGTCCAACAACAACATCGTGACCAACACCAGAAAAACAATTTACAGCTACAAAATCACCCACATTAGTGTCAGCAGAAACCATTGATTTTGGACAAATTACAACACCTTCTCCCAATGTCGCCGATTTAGCGACAATAGCAGTAGGATGAATAAATGTAACAAATTTAGCTCCCTTTTTCTTTAGCTTAGTGGCAACGTTAAGTTTGCCTGCTGGACTTCCAATTGCCATAATCAACTCATCCCCTTCTTCGGGAATATAGTCATCAATCGTAGAAATCCACTTGGGTTCATAAGGGTAAGCAAACTTTTCTAAGGCTTTGGGGTCTTCATCCAGAAAACCAGTTACTTTTCTTCCAACACCTGAATCAACCGCATCTTCAATCCAGCAAATCAATTCACGGGCAAACGCACCACATCCTACTAAAATTAAACGTTTGTTCACTTTTTCACCACATATCCGCCATCAATAATCAAAGAAGTTCCCGTAACCCAACGACTTGTAGAACTCAATAAAAACAAAGCTGCATTCGATATATCATCTATTTCGCCAAATCCCAATAAATGACTTTTTTCATAGTCTGTCATTGCATCGTCATTACTTGTTTGAGTTAATCTATCGTGCATTGCTGTTTTCACAGCTCCCGCCACAATTGAATTCACTCTTATTTTTCGACTAGCCATTTCACACGCCAAAGAACGAACCAACGCATCAACACCTGCTTTTGCTGCAGAATAAGCGGTCATTCCTTGCTGTCCTGTTGAGCCTGCTACTGACGACATGAATACTAATGAGCCGCCATCAACGATGGTATTTTTTTGACTAGCAGCACGAGCAATACCAAAAGCTGCAAATAAACTGTTTCCAAAAACATCATTTAATTGTGCCTGTTTGGTCATGCGTATAGGTCTAATCAATTCCATTCCAGCAGAATGAAAAACACCTGACAGCGTTCCATGTTCTGTAATAACGCTTTTCATCCAATCAGCCGTTTGATCAGCATCAATTAAATCAACGGCACTTATTGAATGCCCAGTGCCTTCTAACGAAGAAAAGGTTTCATTTAATCTATCTTCATTACGACCTGAAATAATGACGCGCCCACCACATTGAGCAATCAATTTAGCGGTGCCTTGTCCAATACCCGAAGATGCACCAGTCACCAAATAAGTACCACCTGCTAAACAATCCTTAGAAAAAACAGTATTCATAATTCTATTGTCTCAATCACTTTTAAATTACCTACTTTAATCGAAGCCGATGCCCAAGAGTAACCTACGCCAAAACCAAACAAGGCTAATTGAAGGGAATTATTTTTTAATTGGTCGCGTAAAGTAGTTGTCATTAGCAGAGGAATCGACGCGCTACTGGTATTACCGAATTCATTGATATTGATAGGAACTTTTTCAGTAGGTAATTTCGCTTTCTTGATTAAATGTTTAATCATAAAAAGGTTAGCTTGATGAAATAAAAACGCATCGTAATCGTTAGTGTTTTTTTCTGCGAACTCGATTGTTTTTGCTATAAGTGGCGGAACAGATTGCAACGTAAAATTAAAAACCTCCGCACCATCCATAAACAAAAAGGCGGGATTTTTATCATTTAGTCTTTCATCTGAAGTTGCAGAGTAATTTTTAAATGCCCCTTCTGGCACGATTAAATTACACATCCCCTGTCCGTCGGTTCCCATAATGAAATGCGTGACATTAGACGAATCAACTTCTAACGCAGTCACAGTTCCAGCATCACCGAATAACATTGCCGTTGAACGGTCACTTTTATCAATAATTCTGCTGCTGGTATCTCCAACAGCAAGCAACACACGTTTTGCTGCACCCGATTGAATCATCGTCATACCTAACCACAACGCATGAGGATAACCCGAACAGCCTAAATTTATATCAAAGGCAATACACGCATTTGGCAAACCTAATTCGGATTGTAAAATACACGCACTCGCTGGTAATCGATAATCAGGCGTTTGTGAAACAAAAATTAAAGCATCGATTGTGTCTGGTTGCCACTCTAAATCTGTCAACAATCGTTTTGCCGCATGAAGACATAAATCGCGTGTTGAGGTTGTTTCATTAACCCAGCGACGCTTTTGAACACCAATCATTTTGACAGCATCATTAACAACTGCTTCACCAAATCTATCAAAAAAATAATCGTTTTCTATTTGCAACGACGGCACGCAAGACACAATGCCTGCAATGCTTGCACCTGTTACTTTTACTTCCTTTCCTATCGATGAAGCCGTCATAAAACTATACCTTTTTTGCAGCAATTAAATTTTCAATGTCAGCAATTGTTTTACATAAATCTAACTGTCTGCCGTTCAAGATAACACCAAAGCATTCATCAGCAAGAGCAATCGTCGAAACGATGGCTAACGAATTCCAATCCACATTTTTTAACTCAAACTCTGGTGTGATTTGTTCAACATCCACTTCAAGCACTTCTGCCATACCTTCGTAAAATTCACTCATTTTGATTCTCCGATTTTAAAGTTTAAAAAACAACCTGCCCAAGAATACCCAACGCCAAAACCGACTAACATCAATTTTTTCTCTATTTCAAAAATGCCATTGTTTAGCATATTTTCTAAAACTAAAGGAATTGACGATGAGACAGTATTACCGCAACTTTCCAAAAATACGGGCAATTTATCTTCAGAAATTTTTAGTTTTTTTCGTAAGGCTTCCAGCATAAATTTATTTGCTTGATGAAGAACAAAAAAATCAATGCCTTCTTTTTGACAGCCTTCTTTTTCAAGCAATGCTTCCACAGCTTTGGGAACTTCTTTTAATGAAAATCCCATAATTTCTGCACCGTTCATATACAGATTTTCTTCACAGCGGATATTTCCCGATGAATCAATGGTTTCAATGGCTGTTCCAATAGTTTTAGGTTTTCGAGATAACCCCGCTTCAACAATTAAATTATTTCCACCGCTACCATCCGTGCCAAATACAAACGAACTTATAAATTGTTTAGCATTTTCAGTGCCAATAATTGCTGTTGCTGTTGCCCCATCACCGAACAAAGTTCTCACACTTTTATCCATTGGATGAATAAATTTAGAATAAGTGTCTGCCGTTAATAATAAAACACACTTTGCCGCGCCTGTTTCAATCAATCCTTTTGCTAAGGAAAGCCCATAAACATAACCTGAACAGCCTAAGTTAATATCTAACGCCCCAGAATTTCTTGAAATCCCTAATCGGTCTTGTAATAAACACGCTGAAGTTGGCAAAACATAATCGGGTGATTGCGTACAAAGAATAATGAAATCAACATCTTCAGCTTTTACTTTGTTGCGTGAAAATAAATTTAAAGCCGCTTGATAAGCTAAATCTGCAGCTGTTTGCTTGGTGTCAGCAATATGACGCTGTTTAATACCTGTTTTATCGTAAATCTTTTCAGCAGACCATTCAGGATAAAGTAAAGCCAAATCTTCATTTGTAAGTATTTGTTCAGGTAAATAACTTGCAATATCAGCTAGCATTGCTTTTGTATTGTTATTCATTTTTCAGCATCCACATAAAAACTTTGGACAGGTGACTTATCACAAAATCTTTGCCACATTATACGAAAACCATTACTTAAACTGGATGCAGCATTTTCAGGCTTAGTTTTTTTCCCATATTTCAACCGATCACGCAATTGATGACGTAGCGATTGTAATTCTTCAACATTGCTACTCCATGATTTTGCTAAATGAATAAATTCTTGCTCGGTATGTGCGGTGAATTTATCTTGTAATTCAACACAACTTAAAATGACGAAACCTCCTCGCCCTGGCAAGCTGTCCCAAGCAAGCGTCAAAACAGGTACTCCCATCCACAAAGCAAAACAGCTTGTGGTTCCACCACAATAAGGAAAGGTATCTAAAATAAAATCGACTTGACTATGTAAAGCTAAATAATCAGGAATCGATTTTTTTGCATAAAACGTTAGTCGTTCAATCGACACGTTACGTTTTGAAAATTCATTTTCTAATTGACGTTGCAGCGCGTCATCAGAAACATTTCCTAAAATCATTTTTGCTGTTGGAATTTCATTTAAAACTTTGCACCACAAATCAAGCGTTTGTTGTGTGAGTTTGCTGGTTCTATTGAAGCTACCAAAGGTAATGTGACCATTTTTTAATGCTGGACAATCTGTAATTGGTACTTCAACGGGTACCGCAAACGTACCGCAGCTAGGCAATTGCACCAATTTTTCAACAAAATAATCATCAAACATCCCAACAGGACACCAATCGTTATCAACCAAATAATAATCCATCGTTTTCAAACCTGTCGTACCTGGAAAACCCAACCACGAAACTTGAATCGGCGCGGGTTTATAAGCAAACGTCAGTAAACGGTTTTTATCGGTATGCCCCGACAAATCAATGGCAATATCAATGCCGTCATTAAACATTTGTTGCGCGAGCTGTAAATCCGTCAGCGGTGCAACATCACGCCACAAGGCAAAATGCGATTTTATCCGCACGGTGAAATTATCGTTTTTGGTGTTGTTGTAATACGCGACCAGCTCAAACTGATTTTTATCAAAACACGCGAGCAGCGGCTCAATAAAATATGCCACCGCATGATTCCAAAAATCACCCGACACCATTGCCACACGCAATTTTTTATTCGGATCACGACCAGCGGGCGAATGCACGAGCGGGTTAATGCCTTGCGAGGCGACTTCCCCAAAACGCAACGCTTCTTGAAAAGCGTCCTCTGGCGAAACATTCGGATTATGCGCGAGGGTATAAAGCAAATTGGTGTAGGCTTCCAAATAACGCGGGTTGACTTCAAGAGCTTTTTTATACGCGGCTTGCGCGGCATCTAAATCGCCTGAATTTTTCAGCAAATTCCCTAAATTGCTATGCGCTTCGGCAAAGGTCGGATTGATTTGAATTTCACGTTGATAATGAGCAATGGCTTTTTCGATTTGATTGGTTTTGCTAAAAACCAGCGCGAGGTTGTAATTCGCTTTGATAAAATTCGGATTAACTTTAATGGCGCGTAAATAACTTTCTTTTGCTTCGTCAAAACGTTTAGCTTCGTTCAACGCATTACCTAAGTTATAAGCGGCTTCGGCATCTTGCGGTAAAAGTTCGGATGATTTCTTTTTGGCTTCAAGTGATTCCTCTAATTTACCCAAACGTTGCAACACCGCGCCCAAGACTTTCCAAGTAAAACCGTGTTTTGGAAATTTTTTAAGCAATGTCCGTGCAGCTTGTTCGAGTTCGTCGTTTTTGTTTTGGTTGAATAATTCGACTAATTTACTGGTTTCTGCTTGTGACGGTTGAGCAACGGTTGGTTTTTTGGCGAATGATTTAGGAAGTGGTTTTTTCATGTAAAAATCGTGTTAAGTTTTTAATGTTGAGGCTTATGTTACGCGATTAGAGAGTTTAAAGCACCTCCCCCAGCCCTATCGGGCTGCCCCCTCCAACACGGCTTTCTCATAAAAAACTAACTTGACAAAGCATAGCGACCAAAGAATTTG
>JBAXMT010000115.1:0-7210 GCA_037134135.1 Methylococcaceae bacterium
TTGCCAGCTGACGCGCAACCCAATCACAAATTCACCCATTTTATCGGCGTTATTTCAATGCTGATTGGCGCGTGGTTAATCGTCACAGGTTTTGGACATTTGCCAATTGTAAAATCACCGATTCAAAATGCGTGCGCGACTGAAATTGTGAGCGGCGCAAATGCGAGTTCGGTAGTTGAAACCGAAGCAGGCATTGATTGGTATCGCAGTTTTGATGCAGCACAAAAATTAGCACTGCAAACTGGCAAACCGATTTTTATCGATTTTTATGCAAGTTGGTGTGCGAACTGTGTTGAATTTAAAAAATCGACTGAAACTAATATGGCGTTAAATGAAGCCTTGCGAACTAAAGCCATTGCGGTGAAATTGGTAGATAAAGAACCCGAATTTGAAAAATTTCGTGAAAATCCCGCGCATCGTCAATTGAAAATTGGTTTGCCGTATTTTGCAATTTTAAAAGCTGATGGTTCGGTTTTATGGTCTGGCACGGATTATCAAGCAACCGAAAAGATGATTGCCGTATTAAATGAAAATAACAGCTAACTTTCATCGATTATGATTTCTATTGCTCGTTTTTGGTTAAGTATTTTGCTAATGCTGCTACAACTAGCGGCACCGCTAATTCACGCGCATAAAAATGGTAGTGATTTTGACGGCGTTTTTCATTTGCCCGAATTTGAGCAAATTAACCTGTTGCTCGATCAAAATACGTCGTTTTTTGTTGCTACCACGCAAAACGATGAAATTGTTACAGTTGGCACCGCGATTAAAGTTAAATTCCAAACTTTAAAAAATGAGCCACTAAATAGCTTTGTTTTGACCTTATTTTTTATCACCGTGACGCGAAACAGTTTGCGGCAACTTTTGAATCAAATCGCGCCGCAAACTAATTTTCGTTTTTTTAATCTTTCTGCGCCGCGTGCGCCGCCTGTTTTTCTTTTTCGTTGAATTCTATTTTTTACACATTTTAAAAATTTATTTAGGAATTACTTATGAAAAAGAAAATTATTACAACCAGCCTTTTAGGCTTTACGACTTTTGCGGCAATGCCCGTTTCAGCGACGGAACAGATTGCGTATTCATTATTTGGCGACCCTGGTTATATTACGTCTTGTAATTTGTGTCACACGAACAGCAATATCAACACAGCAGACAAAGGCAATTTAATGTCTGCCGCAAAATCTGCCTATAACCAAGACAAATGGAGCTTGTCTGGTTTGAAAACATTTGTTGCGGCTGCTACGCCAACTACACCAATCGTTCCAGTATGCACATTGCCTAAAATTTTAGATGCAGCAACAAATACTTGTGTGACACCTGTTCCAGTTTGTTCCAATGGAGCTGTTTTGAATGCTGCAAAAGATGCTTGTATCGCGCCTCAGGTAACGTGTGTTCCACCACAAATTTTAAATCCAGCCAAAACCGCTTGTATTGCACCACCCGCTAAAGTTTGCAAAAGCACAGAAGTTTTAACAAACAATGTTTGCGTGATAATACCTTTGCCGCCCGTTGTTTCGCCGAAATGTCCCGTAGGACAAGTTTTAAATCCTGCAAAAACAGCGTGTATAACATTAACCCCAATTACTCCAGCAACAATCAACACAAATCCTGTGTTAAATGCTGTTGCGCCACAATGGGACGTAAAAGTAGGTGAGTTAATTTCGATTCCTTTATCCGTAAAAGATGCTGAACAAGATGCGTTTCAGATGATAGGCAGTGTTTCAGGTTCTAAATTTAGTGCTGTACACGCTGATGCAGCGGGTTTGCCATCAATTGATTTCACTTGGACACCAACTGCAACACAAGTAAATAAAATTTTCACCGTCACTTTCCAAGCGAAAGAAACTAAAACAGCAAAACGTTTGGCATCAAACAAAGTAGCTGTAAAAATTCGCGTTTGGGCAGCGGGTGATAAAAGTGCTGCATCAATTACGAAGTTAAATGTGATTACAAGCAAATGGGCAGCTGGGAAATTAAATTTAGTTGGAAATGTGGTGCTTAATAGCTTGTTATCACCTGCGGAAAAACAGGCATTTATCGCTCAAAAATTGGATTTAACTGTTTCTGGCAGCAATGGCGTGTTAGTAGGTTCGACACTATTAACCCTTGATGCAAAAGGAAATTGGACAACTGTCATTCCTGCAACGCAAGTGCCTTGTGATATTGTTTTACAATTCAATGGTCAAAAAGCGGCACGAACCGTGACTGGCTGTATCAAAACGGTTGCTGCCACAACGCCAGCAATTATCGCAAATAATTCGATGTCACCTTTTGGTGGTGAAAATGATGATAATGAAAGCGAAAATGAACATCATGGCAATGAACACGACGATTAAAAGATGACGTTTTTAAAACGATTTACAAAATTGTTTCGGATTGGCTGGGCGGCAAAAAAAGTTCGCACCAGCCAAAATGAAACCGAAAAATTACTCGCACAACGTGCATTGGTAGCTTTACTCGCCGATGCACGCGGCATCAGTTTAAAAGTTGGGCAACTTTTCGCAGCTGTCGAAGGTGGTAGCGAATTTCAATCGCTCACCGATAGCGTCCCTGCCCTGCCCTTAAAAATCATGTTGCCAATTTTGGAAAAAAGTTTGGGTTGTGCGCCAAAACTTATTTTTAAAAACATTCAACCTGCAACAGCCGCCGCTTCATTAGGACAAGTGCATTTAGCGGAATTTCACGACGGCACGCCTGTTGCCATAAAAATTCGTTATCCTGATATTGCTGCCGCTGTTTCTGCTGAATTAAAACTGGCAGATTTAATGCCGAGTGTAGGCAAAGTTAAAGAATGGGGATTTGATTTAAACGCTTATAAACAAACGCTTTTCGATACTTTACAACGTGAATTGGATTATCGAATTGAAGCTAAAACACAAACCTATTTCCGTGAAAATGTGTGCGTGTCGCGTTTAGAAATTCCGCGTGTTTATGATGAATTTAGCAGTGATTGTGTGTTGGTTCAAAGTCGCGCCACAGGTGTCACTTTTCCCGAAATCGTGAATTGGTCAGAATCTGAACGTCGTTTGATTGCCGAAACGTTGTTAGAAACATTATTTACCAGTTTATTTGTCGCGGGCGAAGTTCATGCAGATCCACACAATGGCAACACGTTTTATAATCACGCTAATAACGATTCGATGGTGACGTTATTAGATTTTGGTTGCACAGTTTCATTGAATGAAACACGTCGTTTAGCGTTGTTGAAATTGATTTTAGGTTGTCGTGAAAAAAGCGCGGTGAATCCGTTGGATTGTTTCGTTGCATTGGGTTTTGATGCCCAAAAACTCACGCAAATTCAAGGCACGTTGCCGTTGTTGAGCCAAATGTTGTTTCGTCCATTTTTGAATAATCAGATTTTTAATCTGGCAGAATGGCAACTCGAAAAAAATATCATCAATTTATTGGACGAAAGACGGTGGTGGTTTCGTTCGGCGGGTGCATCGGATTTATTGTTGTTAATGCGAGCATTTCAAGGTTTGACGCAACAATTACAACAATTACGAATTAACTTGAATTGGTGGAATTTGCTAGAAAAAAGCGGTGGTAAAACGTTGCTACAGCAAGCGCGAGATTTGAATTTACCAGTGATAAAAGTAACGACGACAGAATTTAAAACGTTAGATTTTGCGTCACAAGCCAAAAAATTACACGTCAAAATCACCCAAAATAATCAGCCGTTAGTGTCGGTTGAATTGCCCGCCGAAACAGCTTTAGATTTGGAAAATTTAATTCCAGAAGACGTGCGTTTGGAATTAGTGCAATCGGGAATGATTGATTTAACCGCCATTTTGCAACGATTAAAATCCGATGGTTTAAGCCCGCAAGATTTGTTCACTTGCGAGCTTGGCGAAAAAAAATATCGAGTGTGGTTAAAGTAACCAATCCTGCGGTTTCAAATACGTTTCGTACAATTCCGCTTCAGGTGTTCCCGCTTCGGGTTGCCAGTTATATTTCCAATTCACCACAGGTGGCAACGACATCAAAATGGATTCCGTGCGTCCGCCAGATTGCAAACCAAACAATGTGCCACGGTCATAAACCAAATTGAATTCCACATATCGTCCACGACGATATAATTGAAATTCACGTTCACGTTCACCGTAAGGTGTATTTTTACGTTTTTGAACAATTGGCAAATAGGCTTGAATATAAGCATTACCAACGCTTTGCATAAACGCAAAACATTCTTCAAAACCGCCTTCGTTTAAATCATCAAAAAATAATCCACCCACGCCGCGTGTTTCATTGCGATGCGTTAAAAAGAAATACTCATCGCACCATTTTTTGTATTTCGGATAAACGTCCGCGCCAAACGGTTCGCAAGCTGCACGCGCTGTTTCATGCCACTGCACAACATCTTCTTTGAACGGATAAAATGGCGTTAAATCAAAGCCACCGCCAAACCACCAAATCGTTGGTTCACCTTCTTTTTTTGCGATAAATAAGCGCACGTTAGCGTGAGATGTTGGTACATAAGGATTTTTTGGGTGAATAACGAGTGAAACGCCCATTGCTTCAAATTGACGATTCGCTAATTCAGGACGACTTGCCGTCGCAGATGCAGGCAAATTAAATCCCGAAACGTGCGAAAAATTTACCCCACCTTGTTCAAAAATATCACCATTTGCTAAAACTCGAGTTTGTCCGCCACCGCCTTCGGGGCGTTCCCATTTTTCTTCAATAAACCGTGCGCTCGGTTCTTCACCTTCCAACGCGGTACAAATGTTATTTTGTAAATTGAGTAGATAATTTTTAACTTGATTGATTTGGTCTTGATTCATTATGAAATCTCTAAGGGTTAAAAGTGACGTGAATCTATCAGTTTTTGCATAAAAGTCACTTTTTTAAATTGGCTTCCCAACAATTTTTCCGTTTTCATTCCAAAGCTGATAACGCGGTGCAATATATGGCACAAGTTCGCCACTATTTTTCAATGTTTGGAGTGTTGTTAATGTTTTTTCTAAATCACTCCAATCTAATTCATAGTCGAGCAAATTGTATTGCCACCATTCCAACGATTGAATGCGTTTGATAATTTCTGGCACGAAACGCATTTTGATTAATTTTGCAGGCGTGCCACCCACAATGCTAAATGGCAAAACATCTTTTGTAACCACGCTTCCCGCGCCAATCACCGCACCGTCACCAATTATTACCCCCGTTTTTATTTTCACTCCCGAACCAATCCATACGTCATTACCAATCGTCGTTTGAATCAAACGGTCATAAGCAATCGTTTGTTTGGCAATATATGGCGCGTCAAATAAAGCCTGATAAAACGCAGGGCTGGTCGAAAGCGATTCAGTTGGATGCTGTGACAAAATATGTACATTGTCGCCAATCGAACTATAACGCCCAATATCAACGTGATATAAAAAACAATCGTTGGCGATATAACTAAATGCACCAGCGGTTAAATTTAAATACGTTCCGCCGTAATTCCGAAATGGCGAATCAACAATAATTCGCTCGTGTAGCTTCGTTCCTGGATGAATGTTTAGTCGATGGGGGGGGGCTGTCATTGTCATGTAATTCGTGGCTTGCGAGTGATTTAAAGGTTATTTTTAAACGTTAAAATACGGCGGCATTTCGTGAATATACGCAAGATACATCGCATCTGCCATTGACCATAAAACATCGAGTTTGAATTTCAAAATATCGACCATGCGATTTTGTTGCTCACGAGTTTTGTACCAATCGAGCGTAATTTCTAAACCATGTTCAACATCGCGTCGCGCTTCGGTTAAACGTTTGCGGAAATACGCATAACCTTCAGGTTCAACCCATGGATAATGCGTAGGCCAATTATCTAAACGTTGTTGATGAATTTTCGGTGCGAATAATTCGGTTAACGATGAACTTGCCGCTTCATGCCATTCGGCACGACGCGCAAAATTCACATACGCATCAACCGCAAAACGCACTGCTGGCAAAACGTGTTTTAACGAGGTAATTTCTTCGCGTGTCAAACCAACGGCAATACCCAATTGAATCCACGCTTCAATACCGCCAACATCATTTGGACTACCGTCGTGATCTAAAATGCGTTGTGTCCATTTTGCACGAGTTTCACGGTCTGGACAGTTTGCCAAAATGTTTGCATCCTTAATCGGAATGCACACTTGATAATAAAACCGATTCGCTACCCAACCTTGTAATTGTGCCTTGGTAAGTTTTCCTTCATTCATCAACAAATGATATGGATGATGAATGTGATACAAATTTTCCATGCCGCGCAACTGCGCTTCAAATTCTTCGCGTGTCCAAGGTGTATTTTCTGTGGTCATAATTTTCTCATTCTAGGTTTTTTATATAAATATCGGCTAATGTCAAAATACTGCGTGATTTTCGCATTCAACCAGAGCCAGTTCAAGATTCTGAACCGATGCGCCAAAAAGGTACAGTGCTATAATGCCAGGCGATTATTCAAATTTATCATCGGAGAATTAGACATGACAATTAGCGCAGCAGAATTTAAACAAGCTCTACAACTTTGGGCAAGCGGTGTCACTGTGATGACAACACATTCAGAAAAACACGGTTTGCAAGGTATGACCGTTTCGGCATTTTCGAGCGTTTCAGCAGACCCAGCATTGATTTTGTGCTGCTTAAATGATGCGACCGATACGGGCGAAGGGATTGAATTGAGCCAAAGTTTTGCGGTCAATGTTTTAACGACCACCCAAAAAAATACTTCGTCTCAATTTGCGGGCGGATGCAGTCACGAAGAACGTTTTGCAACAAATCCGTGGCATACCGCCGTCACGGGTGCGCCATTATTAAGTGAAAGTTTGTTGTCGTTAGATTGTAAATTAGTAGAAAAAGTGCGTGCAGGTTCACATTGGATTTTGATTGGCGAAGTGCAAGCTGCCGAATCACGGACTGGCGAACCGTTGTTATATTATCGCGCTGGCTACTGTGAATTAACAGCGACTGACGAGAAAAGTTAAATTTTAATCGCATTTTATTCCAGTGAGATGTTATATTGTAACAAATTAACGTCTCATTATTTATTATGCCCAATTCTACTGAACTCTTCGCGCCACACAATCACGCTGATTGCATCACAACGGCTCTTTCAGCGGCGACACAATTATGCACCGAGCGCGGTGTGCAACTCACCGCGATTCGCCAACAAGTTTTAGAACTTATTTGGGCAAATCATCACGCGGTGAAAGCCTACGATTTACTCGAACGCATCAAACCG